>NZ_CDWRCK010000191.1:0-2975 GCF_977927595.1 Frankia sp. CcWB3 | reverse complement strand
CTCCACAGGGTCCACAAGCTGGCTTTGCCTGCTCAGCCCCCCTTCGGGGGCGCTTTCGCGTTTGCCGCTGGCTCCTGGCTGGACATCAGGTGTCAGCGCGCCTGGCCCCGACTGGGCCCGATCATCTGGGCAACACCGCTACCCCGTGAAGATCGAAGTCGGCGGGCACTAATTATTGACGGCGGTCGAGCTTCCCACCGAGCCTTTTCAAAGTTGGTTGTTCTAATGGCCCTCGCTGGCGAGGACGAGGACGGCCTGGGCGAAGGTGCCGACGCGGCGTGGGCAGCTGCGGAAACGGTCGAATATGTGCCAGTTCTTGAGGACCGCGAATCCTCGTTCGCCTTGTGAGCGGGTGGTGGCGTGGGTCCGGTTGGCCTCCTTGTCACGGTCGGGGAGGTCGTTGTTCTTGGGTTTCTTGATCGGGGCGAGGAGGCGCTCGCCTTCGCCGCCGATGTAGCCCTTGTCCGCGTAGAGGTAGAGCTCCGAACGGTCGATCAGATCGAGAATGTCGTGCATCCGGGCCGCGGTGAGGTCATGGACGGAGCCGGGAAGCCCTTCGGAGATCCAGATCAGCCGGCCGTAGGGGTCGGTGAGGCTCTGCAGGGTGATGCCGTGGTACTTGTGCTTGCCCGAGTAGTACAGCTTGTTATGCGCCCGGACACGATTGGTACGCACGACGGTGCCGTCGAGGATGAGGAAGTTGCTCTGGGTCCACGCGAAAATCCAGGCCGCGGCGAGCAGGGTCCGGCCGTGAGTGGCGAGCAGGCGGACGGCTTCGCGGATGTAGTTGTGGACGGTGCCGACGCTGACCTGGAACCCCTCGGCGAGTCGCTCGTAGCGTTCACCCTTGCGTAGGTGGACGAGTACCAGGAGTGCCTGCTCGTGTGGGGGCAGCTTGCGCCAGGTCCGGCGCTGGGCGCGGTCCTCGGCCAGCAGCCCCGCGAGGAGGGTCAGGGTCGACTCGGGCAGGTCGACGACACCAGGGTAGATTAGCAACGGAAGTCCTCGGTCAAGGGCACAGTGGAGTAGACACCCTGTGATCTACCGGGGACTTCTCTATTTACGGCACCCCTCCGGCCACCGCCCGGCCAACTATCGCCGCCGCCAGATGGCGGAACGACTGGAGCCGGCGCCCGTTCAATTCGCTAATTGGCGATCCTCAACCGCCGAGAGAATCAGACAAACCGAGATTGAAAAGGCTCGATGTGCCACCGTTTCGTCCGTCCTTCGTCTATCAGCTCACAGTCGGCGCGCCGCCCAAGGGCGAGTGCCCTCGGGCGGCGCGGTTTCAGCCCTGATCCACCGCCCGATTTGGCCAGTTAGCGGTGCGATGAACGCGTAAATGCCCTCTGAGCTGGGATGATGGTCTTACTGAAGGAACCATCCGGACCGGCCGAGAGGGCAATGGCGCTGCTTTAAGGTGATCGTCGTGGTTCGAGGCAGTAGAGTTCGATGCAGCGGGTGACGGTGACCACAGCGGGTTCGCCGGGTTTTCGGGCGGGGAAGTCGCCGGTTTTCTTGGTTTTGCGGGGGCTGGCGCGGTCGGGGCGGTCCCGGACGAACGTCGCGGGTTGCAGGATCTTGAGGAGGAAGGTGGCCAGGGCCAGGTCACGCCGGCTGGGGGGAAAGCCCGCCGTGACGGTGTCGGTCGCGGGGGTCAGGGCGTGGCGGAAACTGATCCTGCCCGGGGGATGCCGGCGGCGTCCACGGCGGCGCCGACGAGAGTGTGGATGGCCTGGTAGACGGCGAACAGCGCCCACAGCTCCTGCGCGACGCCTTCGGGGTCCTTGCTGCGCAGGACGGGCTGTCCCTCGCCCCTGTCGGTCTTGTGGTGGCCGATCATGGTCTCGCACTCCCACCTCAGCGGGTAGGCGCACGCCAGGTCGAGCGCCGGGTAGGCGGCGACGTCGAGCAGGTCCGTCACCAGGCAGAACAGCTCCGAGGCGGACTCGGCGCCGCCGGTGGGGGTGGTGTGCACGGTGTACTCGACCACCCGGACCGTGACCGGCGGGCCGTCGGCGGGCCGCGCAGGCGTCAGCTCGGCCAGGTACGTGCCGTCCGCCAGGACCCGGACCGGTGTCAGGGCGAACGACGCCGAGGCCCGCCACAGGATGTGCGCGCCGGTGGCCAGCACGTCGCGGGCCAGCCGGTGGGACAGGAAGTTCCGGTCGGCGAGCACGAGCATGTCAGGTCCATAGCAGCCCCGCAGGTCCGCGGCGAGTGTCTGTTCCCCGGTGGTGAAGGGACCGAACGTGGCACCGACCAGCGCCCCGGTGCCGGACTCGGCCGCCGCCAGCCACCGGACCTGCGGGAACGCCCCCACCCGAGTGCCGTTGGACGGCCGGCCGAACGCGGCGTCGTTGGCCTCGGTGTCCGGCAGGTCGATGGTCGGAGCCTGTCATGGACGGCGAGGCGCGCGGGCTACGGTTTCCGGGCGATTCCGCCATACATGTACACGTGGGCATCGTCCAGCGCAGCCGCCTCCTCGTCGGGATGCCAGTGGTGGACGAGCACTACTCCGGGGTCAAGCAGTTCCATCCCGTCGAAGAAACGCTCGACCGTGCTTTTATCGCGCACGGCCAGCGGAATGCCGTTGGCGTTGTATGCGGCCTCCCCGGCGCGAACTTCCTCGGGCGCGCTGTCGGCCGTGGCGGTCGACAGCGCCAGGATGCTCCCCGCCGGCAACGGGCGCATGAGCCGGTCGATGATGTCCTGAACGGCTGCGTCATCAGTGATGAACTGCACGATCGCGATCAGACTGACCGCCACAGGCTGGCTCAGGTCGAGAGTTTCCCGCAGTTGCTCGGACTCCAGGATCCCCTCCGGGTCGCGGAAGTCGGCGTCGAGATAGGCGGCCCGGCCCTCGGGGGTGCTGGTGAGCGGTAAACATTCACCTGCTTTAGCGATCTTGCTGTAGGTGACGGTTCACGGGCATGGCTGTGGGCCGCGCCGGGCGGGGTGGTTGGGGTCGGGTG
>NZ_CDWRCK010000190.1:0-8368 GCF_977927595.1 Frankia sp. CcWB3 | reverse complement strand
CCACCCCGCCCGGCGCGGCCCACAGCCATGCCCGTGAACCGTCACCTACAGCAAGATCACTAAAGCAGGTGAATGTTTACAATCGAAGGTGTGGGCCGCGAAGTTTTTAGGGCACCAGTTTGGTTGCATAAATGTCACAGGCTCTCCGGAGTTTCGGCAACACCTGATGCACGGAGGCAACCATGGCGAACACGATCTACTCCGCCACCTCGACCGCCTGGGGTGGACGCGACGGACGGGTGGTGTCCAGCGACAACCGGATCGACCTCCAGCTCTCCGTCCCGAAGGGCCTCGGTGGTGACGACGGGCCGGGCACGAACCCGGAACAGCTGTTCGCCACCGGTTACGCGGCGTGCTTCCACGGCGCGCTCAAGGCCATCGCGCGCGAGAAGAAGATCGATGTCAAGGACTCGGCGGTGTCCGTGACCGTCGGGCTGATCAGGGACGACAACGGCAGCCTGGGGCTGAGCACGCGGATCGAGGCGCAGATCCCCGGCATCGAGCGGGCGGCCGCCCAGGAGATTCTGGAGGCCGCGCACGCCCTGTGCCCGTACTCCGTGGCCACCCGGGGCAACATCCCCTCCGAGGTGGTCCTCGTCGAGAGCGACTGACCCGGCTCCCCTGCTCACCTTGCCTATCCAGAGGGATAAAGCGGACACAAAACCCTCTGGATAGGCAAGTCTCCCTCGTTGCCGCAGATCTTGGACTCGCGACGAAGAGTCCTAATGTGACGCAAAGCACACCTCTGGGACGCAGCGTCGGCCCATTTCAGTGAAGATCGGCACTCAATATCCTAATGTGCCAGGAAGCGGCGCCACCCTCGACGTCGAGGAACCAGGACATGGCCCGAGACGGACGGAGGGCGCACAGTTGCGGATTGCGTTGTTGTCGTACCGGAGTCTGCCCACCTGCGGTGGCCAGGGTGTGTACGTCCGACATCTGTCCCGCGAACTGGTCGCCCTGGGGCACCGCGTCCAGGTGGTGAGCGGGCCGCCGTACCCGGTGCTCGAGGAGGGGGTCGGCCTCACCGAACTGCCCAGCCTCGATCTCTACCGGGACTCCGACCCGTTCCGGTGGCCCGGACTGGCCGAGTTCCACGGCCTGCCGGACGTCGTCGAGTTCGCCATGATGCGGACCGGCCAGTTCTCCGAGCCGCTCGCCTTCAGCCTGCGTGCCTGCCAGGCCCTGCGTCCCAGGGCATCCGGGGGCCGACCGCCGTTCGACATCGTCCATGACAACCAGGGGCTGGGATACGGCCTGCTGGCGCTGCGGGCGGCCCTGCGCCCGTACCGGATCCCGGTCGTGGGCACCGTGCATCATCCGATCACGGTCGATCGCCGCCTGCACCTCGCCGCGGCAACCACCTTCACGTCCCGGCTGGGCCTGCGCCGGTGGTACTCGTTCCTCCCGATGCAGGCCCGGGTCGCGCGGGGGCTGGACGGCATCGTCATCCCGTCGGAGAGCTCCCGGCGAGAGATCATCGCAGACATGAACCTCCCCTCAGCGGTCATGCACACGGTTCCGTTGGGAGTCGACGCCGACGTCTTCACGCCGGCGCCCTCGGGCAATCCGGCGGTTCCGGGCCGTGTCGTCGTTGTGACCAGCGCCGATGTTCCGCTCAAGGGCCTGCTCGTCCTGCTCGAGGCACTCGCGAAGCTGCGGGTGGATCGCTCGGCGCACCTGGTCTGCGTCGGCAAGGCCCGCGAAGGGGGAACGGCCCAGCGCCAGGTTGCCGAGCTGGGCCTGGCCGACGCCGTGACGTTCCGTTCCAACATGCCGGAACTGGAGCTGGTGGACCTGTTGCGCTCCGCCGAGGTCGCGGTCGTTCCCTCGCTGTACGAGGGGTTCAGCCTGCCCGCCGTCGAGGAGATGGCCTGCGGGATCCCGCTGGTCGCCACCACCGCCGGGGCGCTGCCCGAGGTCGCCGGTCCGGACGGGGAGGCCGCATTGCTGGTCCCGCCGGGGGATGCGGGGGCCCTGGCGGACGCCATCGGTTCCCTGCTCGACGACCCCGAACGACGGGCCCGAATGGGTGCCGCCGGGCGCCGCCGGGTGGAGGCGCGGTTCTCCTGGCGGGCGGCCGCCGCGGCCACCGCGGACTGGTACGCCGAGCGGATCGCGGCAGTCGGCGGGACGCCCACCTCCCCCTTCCCGGGACCTCCCGTCCCGGAACTGGGATCGGCGGCCCGCTGGGCGCCGCCCGTCCCGCCCTCCGGGATGCCGGCACCACTGTCCACACCCAGCGCCGCAACACCAGCACCGCTGTCCACACCCAGCGCCGCAACACCCAGCGCCGCAACACCAGCCACCGCAACGCCAGCACCGCTGTCCGCACCCGGCGCCGGGGCGTCCGCACCGGCGCCGTCGACGCTGACCGGCTGACGGCCGACGCATGCTGACCGTCGACTTCGACCGGTTTCCCGTCTCCGCGGGCTGCCGGCTGCTCGACCTGGGATGCGGCGCCGGGCGGCACACGTTCGAGGCGTTCCGACGGGGCGCCGAGGTCATCGCGCTGGACTACTCCGCCGACGAGGTCGCCGGCGTCAACGCGATGCTCGCCGCGATGGCCCTGGAGGGACAGGCTCCACCCAAGGCGAAGGCCGCCGGAGTACGCGGTGACGCGCTGGCGCTGCCGTTCGCCGACGGCACCTTCGACCGGATCATCGCCGCCGAGGTGCTCGAACACCTGCCCGCCGACACGGCGGCGATGGCGGAGATCGCCCGGGTGCTGCGGCCCGGGGGGTGGGTGGCGGTCACCGTCCCGAACCGGTTCCCCGAGCAGGTGTGCTGGAGCCTGTCGACGGCTTATCACAGCGTCGAGGGGGGCCATGTCCGCATCTACCGCCGGGACGAGCTTCGTGACCGGTTGACCGCGGTGGGACTGGAACCGGCCGGCACCCATTTCGCGCACGCCCTGCACGCCCCGTACTGGTGGCTGCGGTGTCTCGTCGGTGTCCACGACGACGGCCATCCGGCGACGCGGCTTTACCACCGGCTGCTGGTGTGGGACATGATGCGCCGTCCCCGCATCACCCGCCTCGCCGAGCGGGCCCTCAATCCGATCATCGGCAAGAGCATCGTGCTGTATCTGAGGAAGCCGGAGGTAACGCGTGCGGCCGGTTGAGTCTGCTCCGGTCCTGACCCCCGAGGCGCTCACCGCGACCGCGACCGCGATCGCCGTCGTCCAGGAGCCGGACGGCGCCATCCCCTGGTATCCCGGTGGCCATACCGACCCGTGGGATCATCTCGAATGCACCATGGCCCTCGACCTCGGCGGCCTGGTCGACGCCGCCGACGCTGCGTGGGCCTGGCTGTGTCGCAACCAGCGGCCGGATGGATCCTGGGCGACGAGCTACGTCGGCGGCGCGGTCAAGGAGGACTTCGCCGACAGCAACCAGTGCGCCTATGTCGCCACCGCAGCCTGGCACCGCTGGTTGGCCACCGGTGACCGCGCCTTCCTCACGAGGATCTGGCCGGTCGTCGAGGCGGCCCTGGACTTCGTCGTCGATATGCAGAGCCCGACCGGACAAATCTGGTGGGCCCGGTCGTCGGACGGTGTCGACTACCCCGAGGCCCTGCTGACGGGATGCTCCAGCACGTTGCACAGCCTGCGCTGCGGGATGGCGCTCGCCGCCCTGGTCGGGGAGGTGCCACCGGCCTGGGAACGGGCGACCGGCGCGCTGCGGCACACCCTCGTCGCTCACCCGGAGTACTTCGCCCCCCGCGACCGGTGGTCGATGGACTGGTACTACCCGGTGATCGGCGGAGCGCTGCGCCGGTCCGCGGGTCGGTCCCGGCTCACCAGCCGGTGGGACGACTTCGTCGTCGACGGTCTGGGTATCCGCTGCGTGGCTGACGAGCCCTGGGTTACGGGGGCCGAGACCTGCGAACTCGCCATCGCCCTGCATCTCGTGGGCGAGACCGCCGCGGCGACCAAGCTGGTCATGGACATGCAGCACCTGCGGCACGCCGACGGGAGCTACTGGACGGGCTGGCAGTTCGAGACCGCGACGTTCTGGCCGGCCGAACAGTCAACCTGGACCGCGGCGGCGGTGATCCTCGCGGTCGACACGTTGGCCGGCGGGGTCACCGAGACCCTCTTCCGCGGCGACGACCTCCCCGAGGGGATCTGTGTCCTCGACAAGGAGTCCGACGAGCCTCGGCAGGGCGGCAGGCGGCTTTCGGAGCCGCGGACGGAGCCGCGGACGGAGGTGGGGACACCCGCCGAGCGCCGGCTTCCTCGGCAGCGGCCGGCCTGCGGCTGCCGCTCAGTCGACGCGGCGTAGGACGCGCAGCGAACCCGCGCACGACAGCTCGCGGAAGCCCTCCGCCAGCGCTCGCACCAGAACGTGGTAGGGTGCCTGGCCCCCGTCCGCCGGGTCCGGAAAGACGTCGTGGATGGCCAGGAGACCGCCGGGCCGCACATGGCGGCCCCAGGCCTCGTAGTCCGCCTGGGCCTGCTCCTCGGTGTGCCCACCGTCGAGGAAGAGCAGGTCGGCCGGGGTCGACCACCATCGCCCCACCCGTTCGGAGCGGCCGACGACCGCCGTCACGACGTCCTCGACGCCCGCGTCCTCCAGCGTCCGCCGCAGGAAGGGCAGCGTGTCCAGCTGGCCGCTACGCGGGTCGACGAGATCGGCATCGTGGTACTCCCACCCGGGTTGGTTCTCCTCCGACCCGCGATGATGATCCACGGTGACCATCGTCGCCCCCACCGTCCGGGCGGCCGCGGCCAGGTACAGGGTCGACTTACCGCAGTAGGTGCCGACCTCGCAGATCAGGCCGCCGGCCGATACCCGCGTCGCCGCCGCGTAGAGCGCCAGGCCATCCTCCGCGGGCATGAAGCCCGTCGCCGCCTCGGCCGCCCGCCGCAACACCACATCCACCGCCGACTCCCTTTTTCTCGCAGGACAGGTAGCCTTTCTCGTAGGACAGGTAGCGCGCGCCAGTGGCACGCTACCTGCCGAGCTGGGCGGCCACCTCGACCCGGCGGGCGAAGATCTCCTCGGTCCGCTCCTCCATCTCGCGGAGGGCCTTCTTGCGTCCGCGGCTCGACAGCCGGTCTATGTAGAGGCTGCCGTACAGGTGATCGGTCTCATGCTGCAGGCAACGGGCGAAATAGCCGGTTCCCTCCAGGCGGAGCGGGGCACCGTGCTGGTCCTGACCGCGGACAGCGGCATGCCCGAGCCGGGCGACCTCCATGTAGGCCCCCGGAACAGACAGGCACCCCTCATCTCCCTTGACGAGCCGGCGCTCCGTCGGCGGCGCCTCCTCCAGGACGGGGTTGACCAGATGGCCCACGTGCCGCACACCATCCTCGTCGGTGCAGTCGTAGACGAAGACCGCGGCGTCAACGTCGATCTGGTTCGCCGCGAGTCCGACACCTTCGGCGCCGTACATGGTGGTGAACATGTCGTCGATCAGCGCAGCGAGCTCCGCGGTCCCGAACTCGGTGATTTTCTTACAGGGCCGGTGCAGAACAGGCTCACCGACAACGGTGATCTTGCGGATGGAACCGCGGCCGACCTCCGGTGGCAGCTGCGGGTAGGAGTCGACCGGCTCCCCCTGCACCCGGACCCGCCGATCGACCTTCTCGTCCTTCTCGTCAGATCGCGCTAAGCGCGAGGCCATGGCGAGCATCTCCTTCCATCCGACCGGGGCGCGCCTGCGCGTGAGTCGATGCGGGGCCGGTCCTGCCGATCGGCAGGACCGGCCCCGCGCCACCGCCGATCCTCGACGTGCTTCGTTCGCTACGAGCTTGACAGATCGCACCCCCTGTCCGCTCGGTGGACTGGCCGCTCCCATGATCAACAGCATCACCAGGCGCGGCGCCATCATGGCTGCTACCTGCGGGAAGAGCGCGAACCTCAGACCATTCATTGCGTGGCATAACTTCATCGACACCATGCGTACATAGGAGTCGAAATGAAATAACTTGCGCGTTTCGAACCCTCCACAGGCCTGTGACCTGCGATGATGCTCTCGATCACGTATTTGTTACTTCATTACGTCCCCATAGGGCTCCCCGAAAAACCGGGGAGCCTTTTCCGTGCCCGGTCGCGCCCAGTCGCGTCCGGTCATGCCGGCCGTGTCCTGTAGCCGTTCCCGTAGCCGTTCCCGCGGAGACTGCGGACGCCGAATCGTCCGCGATCCGCGCGCGAGTAAGGATGGTTACCGGAAAGGATGAACAGAACGTTAAATCTAACTCACATACCGCCAACGCAACGTATCATCTCCCTCCTGGCGCACAGCCCACCCACAGACACCCGAACCCCAGCTGGTAAGGTGTCGGCCACGATAAAGCCGAACCAGCGATAAAGCCGAACCAGCAGAGAATCAGGCGCCCAGGTATTTACTTTTCGGCCAGGCGAGAGGAGTACAGCCCCGGTTCCCACGACTCCCTACACCAAAAAGATTTAGAATTATCCGGCGCATCTAGGAGTCGAAATGAAATAACTTGCGCGTTTCGAACCCCCCATAGGCCTGTGACCTGCGATGATGCTCTCGATCACGTATTTGTTACTTCATTACGTCCCCCTAGCGAGAGTTCAGTTCATGGCTGCGAATTTCGCTGAAACGGTCACTGAAAGGCCGACGCCGGGGGGGATCAACACACTGAACATGGCAGTTCCGCCGCCGGAGTACGCGGTGGCGGATCTGGATCCGCGAACGAGTGACCTCGTCGTCCCGAATGGATCCGGATGGCGGCGGGTCATGCGGGTGCCAGGACGACGGCATTACCATCACGAGCACCACGATCGCGCCGTCGCGACCGTCCAGCAGGCCCGGAGCCGCACTCGATCGACGGGCCGGAGTTGTGTCGTCGGCCTTCTGTACATTGCCGAGTTCGGCCGGCTGCGCGAGCGCCTCGCTCCGGGCGCCTGCCTGTCCCTGCTCAATCAGGTCGCTGCCTTGGCAGGTGGTCTGCATCGGTGGCGTGGCTCCGCCATCGGCCAGGGCCGCCCCGGCGAGGTGGTCGTTGTCCTGCCGACGCGGCCGGGCCGCTCCGCCGAAGCGGCGTTCGGCGAGATCGTGCGTACGGTCGCGAGCTGTGACTTCGCTGTCGACGGCGAGCGCCTGCGGGTAACCCCCGTTCCGGGGTTCGTCCAGGTGGACGACACCATCGACGATGCCACCGCCTTGCGGCGGGCCCGGCTGGCCATGGGTCTCGCCGCCCAGCAGCTCGACATGGTCCCCGTCTGTTACGACCCTAAGATGGAACCGGCGGAGAACCAGCCGCGACGTTCCGGGCGCCCGTTGCACACACGGTTGCGGCCGTCCGACGCCGTCCAAATCGTCGTCTCGACCGCGGTCTGCCTCGGACTCCCGTTCGGGATCTACAGCACACTGTTCACACTGGGCCTCGATCCGACCCACGTCGTCTTCGCACTCCTGGCCATCGCGCTGGCCGGCACTACCCTCACCACCTACCTGGAGCAGTTGTCGGCGCTCGAACCGGAGAAGTGCCCGGACGCGCCCGCCGCGCCGTTCCCCGCGGCGAGCGCCATCATCGCCGCGTATCTGCCGAACGAGTCGGCCACGATCGTCGACACGGTCAAGGCGTTCCTCCGGCTGGACTACCCGGGTCCGCTACAGATCATCCTCGCCTATAACACCCCCCGATACCTGCCCGTGGAGGAGACGCTCGCGCGGATCGCCGAATCCGATCCCCGTTTCGTCCCGATGCATGTGCCGACCAGCACCTCCAAGGCGCAGAACGTGAACGCGGCGATGCCAGTGGTCACCGGTGAGTTCGTCGGTGTCTTCGACGCGGATCATCATCCGGCACCGGACGCCTTCCGGCGGGCCTGGCGGTGGCTGTCGCACGGAGCCGCGGTCGTCCAGGGGCACTGCGTGATCCGGAACGGAGAGGCATCGCGGATCAGCCGCACCGTCGCCGTGGAATTCGAGTCGATCTACGCGGTGAGTCATCCCGGCCGGGCAAGGATGCATGGTTTCGGGATCTTCGGCGGGTCGAACGGCTACTGGCGGACCGACCTGCTGCACCAGACCCGTATGCGCGGCTCGATGCTGACCGAGGACATCGACGCGAGCCTGCGCACCATCATGAGCGGCGAGCGGATCGTCGCAGACCCGGAACTGGTCTCCTACGAGCTGGCGCCGACGACGATGTCGGCGCTGTGGCGGCAGCGGTTACGCTGGGCGCAGGGCTGGTACCAGGTCTCCCGGCGGCATCTGTGGAAAGCCGTCGGCTCACCAGACCTCACCGCCCGCCAGAAACTCGGCCTGCTCTGGCTGCTGGGCTGGCGCGAGATACATCCGTGGCTTTCGCTCCAGATGTATCCGCTGATCGCCTTCGGTCTGCTGCACCCGCAGGCCGAGCACGGTTTCCGGTTGAACGTCTCCC
>NZ_CDWRCK010000189.1:0-8368 GCF_977927595.1 Frankia sp. CcWB3 | reverse complement strand
GCCCAGGACCGGTGCAGGCGCTGGTACACGCCGCGCATCGCGATCAGATCCCGGTGCGGACCGCGCTGGACGATCCGCCCGGCGCCCACGACGACGACGGTCGAGGCGCCGGCGCGTTGCCGCAGCCCGGCGAGGATCGCCGCCTCCACCCGGGAATCGGCGCTCGTGGTGGCGACGGCGAGGACGAACAGCCGCACGCTTGGACACAGTTACCGTCTATCGGCGCACAGGTACGCCCGCGCCCCGCAGCGCCGTCTTCACCTCGCCGATGCGCAGCTGCCCGAAGTGGAACACGCTCGCCGCGAGCACCGCGTCCGCGCCCGCGCCGATCGCTGGCACGAAGTGGGCCAGGTCGCCGGCCCCGCCGCTGGCGATCACCGGGACGTCGACCTCGGCACGCACCGCAGAGATCATCTCCAGGTCGTAGCCGTCCCGTGTGCCGTCGGCGTCCATCGAGTTGAGCAGGATCTCCCCGGCGCCGAGCTCAACCACCCGCACCGTCCAGGCCACCGCGTCGATGCCGGTGCCCTTGCGGCCGCCGTGCGTCGTGACCTCGAAGCGCGGGCCGCCGGGACCGGGTGAGCGCCGGGCGTCCACCGAGATGACGATGCACTGGTTACCGAACCGATGGGCGCACTCGCGCACCAACTCGGGCCGGGCCACCGCCGCCGTGTTGATGCCGACCTTGTCGGCCCCCGCCCGCAGCAGGCGGTTCACGTCGTCGACCGAGCGAACCCCGCCACCCACGGTCAGCGGGATGAACACCTGTTCGGCGGTCCGCCGCACGATGTCGTAGGTGGTCTCCCGATCGCCGCTGGACGCGGTGATGTCGAGGAACGTCAGCTCGTCGGCACCCTCGGCGTCGTAGAGGCGCGCCATCTCGACCGGGTCGCCGGCATCGCGCAGGTCCGTGAAGTTCACGCCCTTCACGACCCGGCCGGCGTCGACGTCGAGGCAGGGAATCACCCGGACCGCGACGCTCATCGACCCACCGCACCCGCACACCCGTTCCCTTGCCTATCCAGAGGGATTTTTCGGGCACAGAACCCTCTGGAAAGGCAAGGAAGCCGGCGGGAAGACCAGCGCCGGCGGGGAGCCGTCACGGGGTCACGGCCTTCCCCGCGTTCCCGGCGTTCCCGGCGACGGCCAGGGCCTCGGGCAGCGTGAAGGCGCCGGCGTAGAGCGCCTTGCCGATGATCGCGCCCTCCACTCCGGGCACCGCGGCGATCGCGGTGAGGTCGTCGAGCGTGGCCACGCCGCCGCTGGCGGCCACCGGCCGGCTGGTGGCCGCGGTCACGGAGCGCAGGAGCTCGACGTTCGGCCCGGTGAGCGTGCCGTCCCGGCGCACGTCCGTCACCACGTACCGGGCGCAGCCATCGGCGTCGAGGCGGGCGAGCACAGCGAACAGCTCTCCGCCGTCCCGCGTCCAGCCCCGGGCCGACAGCGTGGTCCCCCGGACATCGAGACCGACCGCGATACGGTCGCCGACCCGGTCGATGGCCCGGCGGACCCAGGCGGGATCCTCGAGCGCGGCCGTACCGATGTTGACCCGGGCCGCGCCGGTGGCCAGCGCCGCGTCGAGCGAGGCGTCGTCGCGGATGCCGCCGGAGAGCTCGACGGCCACGCCCACCGCGCGTACCACCTCGGCGATGAGCTCCCGATTCGACCCCCGGCCGAAGGCAGCGTCGAGATCGACCAGGTGGATCCACTCGGCGCCGTCGCGCTGCCAGGTCAGCGCCGCCTCCCGCGGGTCGCCGTACGAGGTCTCGGAACCGGCCTCACCCTGGACAAGTCGAACGGCCCTGCCGTCGGCCACGTCCACGGCGGGCAGCAGAGTAAGCGTCACATCGGCCACCCTACGGTCCAGCGGGGCGCTGGAGCCGCTCTATTACGGGACATCCGCCCTCGCGTTCACGCTCACCCAGGACAGGGCTCACCCAGGACAGGGCTCACTCAGGACAGGCTGCCGAGCCAGTTCGCCAGCAGGTGCGCCCCGGCATCCCCGGACTTCTCCGGGTGGAACTGGGTCGCGGCGAGCACACCCCGCTCGACGGCGGCGGCAAACGGCTCGCCGTGCTCCCCCACGGTGTCCCCGGCGGCCGGATCGGCCTTCGCCGCATACGAGTGGACAAAGTAGAACCGTGTGTCCGCGGGCAGCCCGGAGAACAGGATCGATCCGGCGGACGGCGCCACAGTGTTCCAGCCCATGTGCGGCAGGATATCGGCGGCGAGCCGGCGGACCTCGCCAGGGATCACACCGAGCCCGGCCGTCCGCACCCCGTGCTCGTCACCGAGCTCGTACAGCACCTGCATCCCGACGCAGATCCCGAGCACGGGCCGTCCCGCCGCTACCCGCTCCCGCACCACGGGCGCGGCGCCCACGGCGCCGATGCCTGCCATACAGGCCGCATAGGCGCCCACGCCCGGTACGACCAGGCCCGCGGCGCCGCGGGCCACGTCAAGATCCGCGGTCACCGTCACGTCGGCGCCGACTCGGGCGAGCGCGCGCTCGGCCGACCGCAGGTTTCCCGAGCCGTAGTCCAGGACGACCACCCGGGGACGCCGGCCGGGTCCGTCTCCGGTCACAGCACACGGGTCTGGTCCGGGCGGCCGCGGCGCCGGGCGGCCGGGTCCGTCTCCGGTCACAGCACACCTTTCGTGGAGGGTATCCCGGCGACGCGGGCGTCGAGCGCCACCGCGTCGCGCAGGGCCCGCGCGACCGCCTTGAACTGGGCCTCGACCACGTGATGGGCGTTGCGGCCGGACAGCACCCGCACGTGCAGCGCGATCCGGGCGGACGCGGTGATCGACTCGAAGATGTGCCGGGTCAGCGTCGTGTCGTAAGTTCCGATCACCCCGACGAGATCCGGTTCGGCGTGCACGCAGTACGGCCGGCCGGACAGGTCGACGGCGGCCTGGGCGAGCGCCTCGTCCAGCGGGACGGTGGCATCCCCGAACCGGCGGATACCCGCCTTGTCGCCGAGCGCCTCGCGCAGGGCGGACCCGAAGGCGATCGAGGTGTCCTCGACGGTGTGGTGGGCGTCGATGTGCAGATCCCCCCGGGTACGCACGGTGAGGTCGAACCCGCCGTGCTTGCCGAGCTGGGACAGCATGTGGTCGAAGAACGGGACGCCGGTGTCCGACGAGGAGATTCCCGTCCCATCGAGGTCGAGCTCGACCAGGACGTCCGACTCCAACGTCTTGCGTTCGATTCGCGCGGTGCGTGCCATCGGGGGCTTCCTCGGTCTCTGTAGGTCTCAAGCCGTGCCAGGGGCTCAGGCCGTGCCAGGGCGCTCGGGCCGTGCCAGGGGCTCAGGCGGTAGCGAGGCTGATGACACCGTCCGCGCCGATGACGCTGCCGGTGAGGGTTCTGCCCAGCGCCCCGAGAAACGCGTCCACCTCGTTCGGCAGCCCGGCGGTGACCCGCAGCCAGCCGGTCAGACCGACGTCGCGGACCAGCACCCCCGCGTCCAACAGGCTCTGCCACACCGCCCGCTGATCAGCGAACCGGCCGAAGAACACGAAGTTGGCATCGCTCGGAGCCAGCCGCAGACCGAGCGCCGGCAGCTCCCGGACGATGCGGTCGCGCTGGGCCTTGACCGCCTCCACCGTGCCGAGCAGCTCGTCGGCGTGCGCGAGCGCCGTGCGCGCGACGGCCTGGGTGAAGCTCGACAGATGGTAAGGCAGCCGCACCAGGTGCAGCGCGCCCACCACGGCGGGGTGCGCGGCGAGATAGCCCACCCGGGCACCGGCCAGCGCGAACGCCTTGCTCATCGTCCGGGTGACGACGAGCCGCGGATGACGGGGCAGCAGCGTCAGCGTGCTGGGCACGCCGGCCCGCCGGAACTCGGCGTAGGCCTCGTCGACGATGACCATACCGCTGCCGGTGGCCTCCACCGCCTCACAGGCGGCGACGACGACCTCGGGCGGCAGGGCCGTGCCCGTCGGATTGTTCGGCGAGCAGAGGAAGACCAGGGCAGGTCGGTGCCGGGCGATCGCGTCGGTGACCGCGGCCGGGGAGAGCGTGAAGTCCTCCGCCCGCTCCCCGGCCACCCACTCGGTGGCGGTGGCCAGCGCGATGAGGCGGTGCATCGAGTAGGACGGCTCGAACCCGAGCGCCACCCGACCGGGCCCGCCGAACGCCTGGAGGAGCTGCTGGAGGATCTCGTTGGAGCCGTTGGCGGCCCAGACCTGGCTGGTGTGCACGCCGAAGCCGGCATCGGGTGTCAGGTAGTAGGCGAGGTCGGCACGCAGCGCCTCGGCGTCCCGGTCGGGATAGCGGTTCGCCTCGGTGGCGACGAGGGCCGCGGCCTTGCCGAGGGCGTCGACCAGCCCGGCCGACGGCGGGTGCGGGTTCTCGTTGGTGTTGAGCCGCACCGGCACGTCGAGCTGCGGAGCGCCGTAGGGCGAGAGCCCGCGCAGGCTGTCGCGCAGCGGCAGGCCGTCGGCGTCCCACGGGCGCCACGGCCGGTCCTCGGCACCGCTCCCGTCCTCGGCACCGCTCCCGGCCGCTTTGAATGTCATCGGAGTCGAACCTCCACCGCGTCGACGTGAGCTGTGAGGTCCTCTGCCCCGCCGAGCGCGGCGATACGCGGGGCGACGGCGGCGAGCCCCTCCCGCGTGCACTCGACCATCTGGACCTGACGTTGGAAGGTGGTGACCGCCAGACCGCCGGAATGCCGGGCGGTGCCGCCGGTGGGCAGGACGTGGTTGGACCCGGCGAGGTAGTCGCCGAGCGGGGCGGGAGCGTAGTCGCCAACGAAGACCGCTCCGGCGTGGCGCACCCGGGCGGCGACCGCGGCGGCGCCCGTGGTGTGGATCTCCAGGTGCTCGGCGGCCCAGCCGTCCGCCACCGCGAGACCCGCGTCAACGTCCGCGACGAGCGCGACCGCCCCCTGGCCGGCGAGCGACTCCGCCACCCGCTCCCGGTGGCGGGTGGCGGGCACCTGCTTGCCGAGCTCGACGTCGACCCCGTCGGCGAGCTCCACCGACGGGGTGATCAGCAGGCAGGCGGCCATCGGGTCGTGCTCGGCCTGGGCGATGAGGTCGGCGGCGACGAAGGCCGGATCCGCGGTGGCGTCGGCGAGGATCGCGACCTCGGTCGGGCCCGCCTCGGCGTCCACCCCGACAACCCCGCGCAGCAGGCGCTTGGCCGCCGTGACGTAAACGTTGCCGGGCCCGGTGATCACATCGACCGGCGGGCAGCTCGCGGTCCCGTAGGCGGCCATCGCCACGGCCTGGGCTCCGCCGGCCGCGTAGACCTCCTCGACACCGAGCAGCGCGCAGGCGGCGAGGACCACCGGGTGCGGCAGCCCGCCGTTGTCCTTCTGCGGCGGGGAGAAGACCGCGAGCGAGCCGACCCCGGCCTCCTGAGCGGGCACGACGTTCATCACGACGCTGCTGGGGTAAGCGACCCGCCCGCCCGGCACGTACAGGCCGACCCGCTCCACCGGCACCCATCGCTGCGTCACCGTGGTACCGGGCGCGACCTCGATCGCCACCGGCTCCCGCAGCTGCGCACGGTGCACCAGCCGGGTCCGGCGGATCGCCTCGGTCAGCGCGTCGTACACGGCCGGATCCAGGGCATCCGCGGCGGCGGCGAGAACCTGGGCGGGCACCCGCAGGCTCGGCGGGCGGACGCCGTCGAACCGCTCCGCGGCGGCGAGGACGGCCGCGTCGCCACGGTCCCGCACGTCCGCACAAACCGGCCGGACCGCATCGACAGCGACGTCGACGTCGACCGCGGCCCGCGGCAGTAGCCGCCGGATCTCGGCTGCGGCAGGCACCGCGCCACGCAGATCAAGCCTTCTGAGCACGGTATAGAGATTAGCTGGCCTCGGCGGGGACCGGTAGAATCGCAGGTCCGCCGGAGGTGCAAGGCTGGTTGCGTGTCCCCTCTACATCCCCTGTCAGGGCCGGATCACCCGGGCCGGGCGCCGGGTGATCCGGCCGAATCCGGCGAGTCGTTGGCGATCCTGCTGGCGGGCTACCGGGTGCATGCCCGGGCGCCTCGCGCGGCGGTGGCGGCGCTGGCCGAGCAGCCACGCACCCTGCGCCAGCTGGTCCAGAGCTCGGGCCTGCCCCGGCGGAGCGTGGAGGAGATCCTCGCCAGCCTCGGCGACGATCTGCGGACCGGCCCCGACGGGCGTCACGTGCTGCGCCCGGCGTCGATCGACCGCTACCGCGGCCTGATCCGTTATGACAAGCTGAACGGGCAGACCCCGCTCGATCCCCTCGCCGCCGTGATCGCCCGCCACGGCCCGCTGGTCACGACCATGCATGATCTCATCGCTGCCGCGCCCCGACCACGGGCCGACCTCGATCACGTGCCCGCGACAGCGACGACCGTCGTGCGCCGGGCCGGCTGGCTGCAGACGCGTTACGACCTGCGCGGCGCGCATCTGCTGTGCATAGGTGATCATGATCTCACCTCGCTGGCTGCGGTCTCGCTGATTGACGGGCTCACCGTGACCGTCGTCGACATCGACGACGAGCTGCTCGCCTACCTGGACAGCTCGGCCCGGTCGTTGGGCGTCCGGCTGCGGTGCCTCTACGCCGACCTGCGCTTCGGCCTGCCGCCGGCGGTGGTGGGCACGGCCGATCTGGCGTTCACCGATCCGCCCTACACCCCGGAGGGCGTGGCGCTGTTCACCGGGCGCGGTGCGCAGGGTCTCGCGGACCGCGAGCATGGTCGCGTCCTGCTGGCCTACGGGTTCAGCGACCGGGTACCGACGCTGGGTTGGAAGGTGCAGCGGGCGCTGATCGATCAGGGCTTCGTGTTCGAGGCCATCTGGCCAGGCTTCCACGTCTACGAGGGCGCGGAGGCGGTGGGTGCCAGAGCCGACATGTACGTCTGCCAGCCGACCCCGACCACCTGGAAGCAGCTGGACCGCTCGGCCACGGCGGCCACGGCGGCCACAACCGCGACGGCCGCCATCTACACCCGGGGCCGGCAGTCCACGCAGAGCCGGCCGACGCGCCTGACCGCCCCGGTCCTCGACGCGGTGGCCGCCTTCCTCGCCACCGGACCGGCGGGCCGTGCCGTGTTCGTTGGCGAGCGGCGGGAGGTCGACGCGGTCCACGTGCGTCTCGCGACCGTGTTCGACCGGGGGCTGCCCGCGTTCGCCTCGACCGGGCCCGGCGCCTCGACCGAGGACGGAACGGTCAGCGTGGCCACCGACCTGTCGGACGATCCGGGCCCCTGGCTGACCAGGCTCCTCCTGGCGGTCAACGCGGACCGGCTCGCCGTCGTCGTCTCCTCCGATCACCCCGATCTGGGCGTCCGCCGCCGGCGGGCCCAGGGTGACCCGCTGCGGCAGCTGCGGGCGAAGTGGACCGCCACCCCCACCCGGGACCTCGGGGACCTGCGGCTCGTGACGTTCACGGCCGTCGACCCGGCGGCGCTCGGCCCCGCCGACCGGCTCGCCCGGTGGCTGCTGGACCGCCCGCACGGCAAGATCGGCAACGTCTGGCGGGACGGGCTCATCCGGATCGTCCGGGAGGATTCGGGGCGCACGCTCTCCCAGCGCGACGCCCGGGCCGCCGTGACCCGGGTCGCGCGCGATCCCGACCTGCTAGCCGCCCGGCTGATCGATCTTCCCCGGCACGCCCTCGAGGGAATCCTCGCCGCGCTGTCGTCCGGCGACACGCTGCCGGCCGAGCCGGTGAGACCGGGCTGGATCCGGCAAAATGGGCAGACGTTACGAAACGAGTAGATACTGACGGAATCGGAGCTGGCGACGGCGGAATCGCGGTGGCACCCGCGGGGCCGGCGGCCGGACGCGCCCAGTGCCGCCTACTGTCATGCTATGGCGACGCCTGCAGGCAACGGCTCTCGAGCACACGCAGCGGACCTGCAGCGGTATCCCGACCCCCTCGGTGCCCGGGTACTGGTAGTCGAGGACGACGACGGCCTCGGTACCCAGCTCGTGCGCGGTCTGGACCGTGCCAGCTACACCGCCGACCGGGTGCGGACCGGGGAGGCCGCGCTCGCCCGGGTCGACGGCGTGTCCCCGCCCGACCTCGTGCTCCTGGACCTGGGACTGCCCGACATCGACGGCGCGGAGGTGTGCCGGCGCATCCGCGAGCGCGGGGACACCCCCGTGATCGTGGTGACGGCTCGGGGGGACGAGGCGGACCGGGTCGAGGCCCTGGACCTCGGTTCCGACGACTACCTGGTAAAATCATTCGGATTCGCCGAACTGCTGGCCCGGATACGGGCGGTGCGGCGGCGCGCCGTCCGGGCCACCGGTGAGGGCTCCGACGTGGTCCGGCACGGGCCGCTCGTCCTCGACCGGCGCAGCCGGCGGATCTCCGTCGACGGCCGTCCGGTCCAGGTGACGGCGCGGGAGTACGATTTGCTGGCCTT
>NZ_CDWRCK010000188.1:4765-8682 GCF_977927595.1 Frankia sp. CcWB3 | reverse complement strand
GGGGTCGGGGGTGTCGGAGCCGCGCCACAGGTAGGCGGTCAGCCGCTGGCCGTGTTCCCGTTCCTGCTGGGGGTTGGCGGGCAGGGGCCAGCGGAGCTGGGTGTAGAGGACGGTGCGGTGCTGGTCGTAGGCGGCTTCGATCAGGTCCCCGAAGACCTGGGCCCGGGCCGGGACGATCACGACGACGGCGGTGACGGCGACGGCCAGGCCGATCGGGATGGCCAGGATGGTCAGGGGTGCGAACGCGCAGAACAGCGGCCCCCAGATCGCGGTGGTGACCGCACTGTCCGGTGAGCTGCAAACGGTTGGTGTAGTCCGCGGCTCCGGCGACCCGGTGGGTATTTTTCCACCCTGCCGGGTGCTTTGTCTTCCAGGACGACAGGTGTCGTCGCCGCCGTCAGCGGCGGGGTCGGCACCGGGGACGTGCGGGGCAACCTGTTCGCCGATGACCCGGATCGCGATGAAGGAGACCGCGGCGTCTCCACGCCATCCAAGATCATCGTGGCCCCGCCGGCTCGGCGTCTCGCGTGAGCCGGCAGGAACGTGGGCCGGCAGGACAATCTCAGACGGCCCGGGTGGGCACGCGATCTACCCGTCATGACCGTCTTCGCCCCGGCCTGCCCCACCTGGTCAGCCACCGCCTGGAGGCAGCCGCACTTAACGGCGAACTTAACCGCCGTAGGCTCGTATGATGCTGGCTATGGTCGGTGACAGGGCCTCGCATGCCACGCCGTTGTCGGTGGCGCGGTCGCTGCGTCTGCTCGGCGAGCATGTGTCGACCTGGCGGAAGCTGAACCGGCTGACCGCGGCCCAGGTCGCCCAGCGAGCCGGGATCTCCCGGGACACGCTGCGCGCCATCGAGCAGGGTAAGGGCACCGCGAGCACCGAGAACCTGTTCAGGGTGCTACGCACCATCGGGATCATGGATGCCGTCGTCAGGGCCACCGACCCGTACGAGACCGACATCGGCCGGCTGCGCATGGACGAGATCCTCCCCAAGCGAGTACGGCGCTGATGGCCGGACGGGATCCTGTCGAGGTCACCGTCGAGATCGACGGGCAGGAGACCGCCGCCGGGACGTTGTGGCTTCACGACCGCGGCGGACAGAGCGCCACGTTCCGATATGCCGACGCCTACCTGACCAACCCGGCTGGATACGACCTCGACCCGGCGCTGGCCAGAGCCGCCGGCGTCTTCCACACGCCGCCGGGGTCGGCCATCTTCAACGCGTTCGCCGACAGCGCCCCCGACCGATGGGGCGAGAACCTCATGAGGCGTGAGGAGCGCGAGCGCGCCCGCGCCGCCGAGACCACACCTCGCACTCTCGGTAAGGCCGACTTCCTTCTCGGCGTCCGCGACGACACCCGCCAGGGAGGTGTCAGGTTCCGCCAGCCGGCGACCGCCACCTACTATTCGACGCACCGGCACGCGGTCCCACGGCTGATCGACCTGGCCCGGCTCATGCGAGCAGCCGACCGCGTCCGCGCGGAGGGCGACTTCGACCGCGACCTCGCGGACCTCATCGACGCAGGTAGCTCGCTCGGCGGCGCGCGCCCCAAGGCGGCGGTGCGGGACGTGTCCGGGCGGCTCTCGATCGCCAAGTTCCCGCGTTCGGACAGTGACGAATGGGACGTGGCCGGCTGGGAGGAGGTACAACTGAGACTCGCTCGCAGAGCGGGGCTTACCGTGGCGGAGTCGGAACTGCTGACCGTTGCCGGCCGGCACGTACTACTCCTGAGCCGCTTCGACCGCATCGGCGCGCGGCGTCTGGGGTTCGCAAGCGCCCTGACCATGCTCGAGGCCTCCGACGAGGACCTCCGCAGCTACCTCGAGATCGCCGAAGTGATCGAACGCTACTCGCCGAGAGCTGACGCCGACCTGCGTGAGCTCTACCGGCGGATCCTGTTCTCCATCCTGACCGGAAACACTGACGACCACCTGCGCAATCACGCGTTCCTGCGCGAGCGAGACGGCTGGGCGCTCTCTCCTGCCTACGACCTCAACCCCAATCCGGACAATCCGGCCCGGCTGAGCACGGCCGTCGATCTCGACAACACCGACGCAAGCATCGACCTCGCGCTGTCGGTGGGCAACTACTTCCGCTTGTCGCCGCCGAGGGCCCGCGACCTCGTCAGGGAGGTGGAGACCGCCACGGCGGGCTGGCGGCAGGCCGCAGCCGGGCTCGGCATCCCGAAAAGCCAGGCCGACCGGATGGCAGTGGCCTACGAGAGCGAACAGCGACGGATCGCCCGTGCTCTCAGTGTGCCTTGAGATGTTGCCGGCGGTTACGACGAAGCACGCCCGCGGCGGCATCGCTACAACGCGACCCTGGCAGACTTGATCGACGCTGGCCTCCTGCGCGCTGGCGAGCGGCTCGTCGGGCGCCGCAGCGGTCGGCTGTTCCCAGCGACCCTGACGGCCGACGGCCGGATCCGCACGGCCTCCGGCGAGGTCTACCGCTCGGCGAGCGCCGCAGCCAAGGCTGCTCCACCGGAGCGCCCAACCCGGGCGACTGGCGGTTCTGGCGAGTGGAACGAACGAACGACACGCTGTTCGCGACCCGTGCCCGATACCTGCTGTCCTCCGGCGCCGAGCGGAACGGCTGAGGCATGCGGGCCCGCCCCGACGATCACGGTCGCGAGACGGGTCGAGGTGTCCGGAACCGCCAGGACTACAGAACACCCGTTCGATTCGGTAGATGATGTCACGGGCGGCGCGGTCACTGGACATCTCCCCTGCTCAGGTGTCCGGTGACAGGCATCTCGGCCCGTCGACAGCCGTGACCTGGGCAGATCAACTTCGATGGCAAAATCCGTGGGCGTCCTTTTGCCGTTGAAGTCGGCCCCCGACCACCGGACCATGATCTTGCCAGTCAAGTCGGCTCTTCGGGGGTGGCCGCGGGCGGTGAGGAGGGCGACGACGGCTCTGATTGTTTCGGGGTGGGTGGCTGCTTCGACGAGGTCTGGCGTGGTGGGACTGAGGCCAGGGTTCGAGGCGATGGCCTTCGCTGTCTCCCGCTCGGTCAGCTTGCCTCCCCGGCGCATTCCGAACAAGGCCGAAATCATCTCGTAGTCGAGCAGGCCGGGTGCCGCGAACGATTCGACACCGCGAGTCGACGGCGCACGGCGACCCCGCCCGCGCTGTGGTCTGTCAGCGTTCGCACCAACGCCGAACAGTCGATCACGGCCATGACCTTACTGTAGCCGCTGCGCCTGCAATATTGCAGGCACAGCGGTCCAGGTCGTCAACGCGCCGCCGACGGTCGCCGCGTCCCGCGGTCGACGGGAGCAGTCCGCAGCAGACTGCGATTGCCGCGGCAACCGCCAGGAGTGTGGCTGCGATCTCAGGACCTGCCAGATCCACGGAACACCCGTTCGACCCTCAATTCTACGGAAGGAAGGACAACTGATGCCCCGATAGGACGGCGTTTTCTCCCCGCCGTAAACGGCGGGGCCTCCACGCCACAAAACCGGTAAGGAGGGGGCGACCGAGGAGAATGGTGAAGCTGGAGGGGAGCCGGAGCGCCGCCTTCCCGCCACCCGCGCGCGGCGGCCACAGGACGCGAGCACCGGACATCGCAGAGCTACGATGTCCGGCGCCGCGGTGGCCGGAGAACCCGGGCGAGCATTGCCGATTGGAATCCGTTCCGGACGCCCTGGCCAACCCCGCTACACGTCTCTCCTAGGGGACGTAATGAAGTAACAAATACGTGATCGAGAGCATCATCGCAGGTCACAGGGCTGTGGAGGGTTCGAAACGCGCAAGTTATTTCATTTCGACTCCCTAGCGGTTCGCTGTATTTCAGTGGCGTTCCGTCCGGGTCCTCTCGTCAACTCAGTCCCAGTCCCAATCCCAATCCCAGTCGTCCTTGTGGTGCCGGTCCTTGCCGTCCCAACGGTCCTTACCGTCCCAACGGT
>NZ_CDWRCK010000188.1:0-4457 GCF_977927595.1 Frankia sp. CcWB3 | reverse complement strand
CCTTACCGTCCCAACGGTCCCAGTGATCCTTGGCGATCTTTTCATCCACCGGGCCACCGAGATAGCTCGACGCCAGCGCGCTCGTAGCCGCCGGCCCCACGGTGACGAACACTGCCGCCGCCGTAGACACCGCGACAACCGCGGCTTTCCGCCTCACGGACTTGTCCACACTTCCTCCAGAACCGAGAGAGAGTGAATCGCTACCATCAGCAACAGAGACTAGTGTGCTCGACGAGGTCCGCAAACGGATCATCGGCCGGCTTCGACGATCAGCCGACTACGGAACATAGTCTTTCTGGGATGAAGAGGGGATGGCACATTTGACGTTCTCCCCTGCCTGAAGGCGGGATTCCAACCCCTATACACCCACCGGAAGGGGAGGTGCGGAATGCGGAAGCCTGTAGAGGCCATCGCTGAATCCTTCGCGTTCGCGGGAGAGCACGGATGTCGTGCCCGTGTTCTTCAGCGTCGCGGCGGAAGAGCGACAAAAACGTCCATCGACGGACGGTTCAACAGTGGCACGGACCACATCTCGTCGGCCCACCGGCTCCCGTCAACGGAGAGCCAGCGGACGACCTGGAGTCCACGGGCCAGACCGGCATGCTCAGCCGGTCGTGATGCCCACCTCGGCCCGCAACCGGGAGATGTCCGCCACCGCGAGCCGTGGCCCCGGCCGCAGCACCTGTTCCTCTCGCAATGCCGCCACGTGTGCGGCCACCGTGCTCCGGGCGAGTCCCAGGGACTCCGCGACGGCATCGAGCGAGAACGGCACCCGCATCGGATCGGGCAGCTCCGGTCCGGCGAGGGCGACCAGTTCCAACAGCAGGCGGACGACCCGCTGCCGCGGCGAGAAATGCACGAGCTGATGCTGGTAGGGAACCGTTTCGGACAGCTTGCTCACCACGTAGTCAGCGAGCGATCCCTGAACGCCGTGCCGCCGCAGGAAGGAGTCGAGCATGGCGGCGGAGACCCGATGCGCCTCGCATCGATCGATCGCCTGCACCGTGGCGGTGCGTCCGGTTCCGATTCGCGCCATCTCACCGATCATGTCCCCGGGCGAGCGCAGCGCCAGCAGGAGGGCCGAGCCCTCCGCGTCCATGCGCACCACCTTCACCCGGCCGGTGGTCAGCAGAAACAGGAAATCATCTGGATCGCCCTGACGCAGCAGCATCTGCCGCGACCGGAAATGGCACCGGGAACCGCATGACAACAACGCCTGCCAGAGACGGTCGCCGAGGATCGCCTGCATTCCCCGCCGGGCAGGCCGGACAGAATCGGTCATCCCACAGAAGTATCGCGGATCGGACCCGCATTCGGCGCCGCCACCGAGAGGATGCGGCTGAGGTGACCGACCAGCGGTCTTGTCCGATCAATCCTTTCTATCCGGTTCGCCCGGTTTGCTCTCGGCCGCGATGTGCCGATGTGCCGTGCCGTGCCGCGGATGGTCGAACTGCTGCCATCCGCGGCACGGCGCCCGGCTCCCGTGCCATCGGCGCAGGGCCTCGTTCACCGGCCGGGCCGGGACCCGGGTGAACGGGTTACTCGACTACTCGACGCCCTCGAAAATCCAGCCCCTATCCTCGCTGAAGATGGGTGACAGGGCAACCAGCGGCGGGTAGATGAGCGCCGGGTGAAGCCCCAGGGTCAGTTCATTGTCCGGGACACCGATGGTGAAGGTACCCGACTGGGGGCCAGCGGCGATCTTCCATTCACGCGGCTCCGGGAGCACACGTACCCGCTCGAACGCGTCCGGGTCACCATCGAAGCCCACAAAAGCCCCGCCGGACGGCTTGCGGATCGTGTAGGTGTCGTCGTCGGCGCGCTGCACCTGCCACACCTGCCCGTCGCCGTCGCCGTCGGGCAGAAGGACGAGGTTGCCCCCGCCCACGTCGGTGAGGGTCTGCTGCCCGGCGATGCTGATCCGGTAGATGCCGTCGATCACACTTGCCACGCTTGGCTCCTCTTCCGTCAAAGGAACAACTGGTCACGGTTGCAACCAGCCGCGATTGAGAATGTTGCTGCCTACACCAGAGTCAGAAGGAGGATCTTCCCTTTAATGACATGATGAGGCCCTTTTTGGCGGTTCGATGAGACAGGAAGGCTCTGCGATGGAGCACTGGACGAGCAGACCGTGGTGGCACCGGACATCCAGGACGCCGCCACCATCATGCCCGCTACCGTCGGCGTTTCGGATCAGCGGCACACACTAAAAATGCAGATCAAGAACCGAGGAACATCGCCTGGATCGCACCGATTTGACCCCGGAAATCCACTCTGGGACCAGCAGCGGGGATCAGCGCAAGACAGTGGGCACGCCACCTTTGCGGACGTCGGACGGCACCGCCCACCGCAGACTCTCTCGAAGCACCGGACGCCACACGCCGAAGTCACGGTGGCGTAGCCCGAGGTTCAGCGCGCAGAACACGCCGAAGGACATTCCGGCGAAGATCCGGTCAGCCTGGCCCAGTGCCGGTCGAGGTGTCCTTTCTTCGGACACGGTGATGGATGCCGGCCGTCCCGGACCGGGACAGCCGGGACAGCCGGGATAACCCGGACAGATGGTCGCGCCAGCGGGGCCAGACCAGGAAGGCCTCGGCTTCGAGCATCGCCAGGGCGATCCGTGGTAGCTCGGAACTGGCGGAGTAGCAGATGTAACGGGGCTGCCAGGTGGGTTGGAATTTGGCGTTGAACCGGTACAAGCTATCGATTTGGAACCAGCGGGACAAGAATATTAACAGGGAACGCCAACAGCGGATGACCGGCCCGGCGCCCAGGCGCTCGCCGCGTTCGAGCGCGGACCGGAAGAACGCGAAGTTCAGCGACAGCCGTTCGACGCCCAGCTCGCGGGCCTGGCGCAGGGCGCTGACGATGAGGAACTCGTTCAGCCCGTTGTCGGCGGTCCGGTCCCGCGTCATCGCGTCCAGCGACAGGCCGTTGGGTCCCCACGGCACGAAGTGCAGCAGGGCGCGCAGCCGGGGCTCGGTGCCGGCCGCGCCGGCATGCGACGCGTCGTCCCCGGTTCCGCTCGTCGTGTCGTTCGCCGGGTGACCCGGAGCACCGTTCACCGGGTCGTCCGCGTCGCGGGGGCCCGCATCATGGGAGAAGGCCATCACGGCCACGCAGTCGCCGTCCGCGCCGCCGCCGAGGCGGCCGAGCGCCATCGAGAAGCCCCGTTCCGTCTGGGTACCCCGCCAGGCCGCGGCCTGTGCCTTCAGCTGGGCGAGGTCGGCCGGCGCGAGATCGCCGACCCGCCGCGCGACCGCAGTGTAGCCGGCGCGTTCCACCCGGGCGACCGCCTGGCGAACGTTACGCATCGCCCGGCCCTCCAGCGTGAACGACGCCGTGTCGACGATGGCCTCGTCACCAAATTCCAGCGCGCACAGACCGGCGCGGGTCCAGGCGAAGCCACCCGCCTCCGAGCAGCCGAGGACCGCCGGCATCCACGCATGGTCGGCCGCCTCGCGCAGGAACTCCCTGATGGCCCCCGGCCAAGCCTCCCGGTCACCGAGCGGGTCTCCGCTGGCCAGCATCACGCCGGAGACCACCCGGTAGGCCACGCAGGCCTTGCCGGTCGGTGACCAGATCACCGACTTGTCCGACCGCAGCGCGAAGTATCCCAGCGAGTCGGCCTTGCCATGCCGGGCCAGCAGGGCACGTATCCGTTCCTCGTCGGAGTCGGTCAGCCGGGGCCGGGGCTCGGGCGGTCGCAGCGCGAGGTAGCCGGTGGTCACGATGGTCAACAGGCCCATCGTCAGCAGCACGCGGGCGGCGAGGTCGGAGAACCGGTCGGAGGTGAACCGCAGCGGACCGGGGATCCCGACGAGTCCCTCGACGATCTGTTCGAACTGAGCGGACAGCGAATGCGAGCCGACGATCCGGTCCTGGCGCAGATAGAGCAGCAGGAACCCGATCCCGATCGAGACGACGGTGAGCAGCAGGCCGACGCCGAGCGCCCGCCAACGCGTCGACGGGTCGCCCTTGGCCCGGAACTCCCCGTGAACCAGCAGCAGGGCGATAAGCAGCGCGGCCGATCCGGCCGCCTCCTCGTAGTCCAGACCCTTGGCAACGTGGAGCACGATGCTCACGCCGAGCAGGACCACCACGGCCCGCCAGGCCCGCCGCTTGCGGCGGCGCAGCCCCGGCGTCAGCAGCACGAGCAGCATGCCGACGACGACGGTAAACGCGGCGGCCTGCTGGGAGGCTGCAGGGGGCAGGAGCACTCGCAGGTCCTCCAGGCCGGAGCGCCACTCCGGGGTGACCGCGGAGACGACGTCGACCAGGCCGACAACCAGGGCCAGCAGCGCAGCGGCCCGAGGCGCCCACGGCCGTTTCCAGGGGGGCAGCACGGGCATCCTGCTGCTCTTCCTGCCGGAACGGGCGCCGGGTGGTGTCGTCAGCGGCGGGGCCGACGACGCCGGTGAGGCCGATGACGCCGCCGAGGCCGACAGGGCACGCGG
>NZ_CDWRCK010000187.1:1208-9028 GCF_977927595.1 Frankia sp. CcWB3 | reverse complement strand
GGGCACGCGCGCCCCCGAGCCCTGGCGTCACCGCCACGATAGAAGCCGGCAAGGGCCGCAGGGACCTGACGGTCGCGATCATCACCGGTGCGGGCGGCACGTTCCGCTCCAGCATGGCGGACGCCGCAACGCCGCGTCCCGGTCCACCCGGCCCTGCTGGCCGCATCCCGGAACTCCAGCCATCCCGCCACGCGTGCCCGCCTAATTACGACATGCACCGTAATTCGAAGAGCCGAACTGTTCCGCACCCAAACCTGTTGTACGATGAATCCGCAACGAATTCTCCTTCTACGAGAAAGACAAGGAAATAACGACCATGACCACTATTGCCACCGAGGAGCGTATCTCCTGGCAGCGCGCGACAATCGAGGAGCACATCCGCCAGGAGAATGCCAAGGATTGGGAGAAGGTCTACGACACCTTCCTGCGCGACAAGCGCGCCTTCTACGACGTCGTCCCGCTAAACGCCCGCTACGAAGGAATCAACGGCGTTCAGGAGTTCTACGAAACGCTCGCTCTTGCCCTACCGGACTTCATCTTCACTGTCACCGGAGAATACGACCTCCCCGGCTACTCCTGGCGAGAGGTGACCCTGGCAGGGACACATCAGGGCGAGTTCGCCGGCATCGCCCCTCAGGGTCGTCCGGTTCATTTCGAAGGCGTTGTGCTTTACATCTTCAGTGACCAGGAACCGGACAAAATCATCGCCGAGCGCGCGTACTGGGACAACGACTCGATCTTCCGTCAGATGAAGGGGGAGACCGATGCTCCGCGCGGCGGCGTGGGCCTGACTGACCGCGAACCCATCCGAACGGCCATCGCCTGACCCGAACCCGCGGGCAGGGCGCGCCCTCGTCGCGCGAGCACCGCCGTGCCTCTCCCTGGACGCGGCCCCTCCCTAAGGCCGGCAGCACCCCCGCCAAGACGCCGCCAACCAGGGAAAACGACGGCGTTCAGGACACCGGGGGCAGCTCAGGGAGCCGGGTGCAGCTCCGTGCGCAGCTCGTGGCTGCCGTCCGGCCGGGAGGCCTCGTAGTACAGCCGCCGGCCGCCGTCCGGGAGCTCGACCACGCTGACGTAGCGCAGGGCGCCGTCCCCGTCCGGACAGACCGCGACCGGCTCGGTGCCGACCGCGTGGAACCGGTCGACGGTCACCCCGACGGCGAGGCCGGTGCGTTCCGCCCAGTTCTCCGCCGCGGTGGCCCGACCGTCGTACAGGGCGACCGGCTGGGAGCCGCCCGTGAGCACGGAACTGATCCGCACGCCGCGGGCGTCCCAGCAGCCGGGCCGGGGCCGCCAGCGCCGTTCCGGTCCAGGTCCAGGTCATGCCGTCCGGGCTCGTGGCGTGGCGGCTGTCCATCCGGTCCGTCGCCAGCGGGTCGTCGAGCAGGTGGCAGGAGGCCCACAGATGCCACTGCCCGCCGTAATGGACCACGACCGGGTCCTTGACGGCGAGGCTGGCCGGATCTCCGGGCAGGACGGTGCGGCGGCGGGCCGGGTCGAACGCCGCGGGGTCGTCGGCCTCCAGCAGGTCCACCCACCAGTGCGGGCTGCCCGGAGCCGCGCAGCTCACATAGAGCCGCCATGATCCCTGCGGGGTCACCACCAGAGCGGGCCGCTCCAGGCTCTCGGCGCCGAACGGGTCCCGGGGCACGACGGCGATCTCGGTGAAGCTCTCCCCGTCGGTGGAGCGGGCGATGACGACGCCGAAACCCCGGCCGATCCCGATGGGACGGCGCAGCCGATAGGCCAGATAGAATACGCCATCCACCGTAATGGCGCACGGCGCGCCGGCCCAGTACCCCGGGCCGTCACCGGGCGGCGCGACCACGGTCACGGCGGGCCTCAGTCCGGGGAGCGGTACGGTCGTCGCCACCAGGTGCTGTTTGCTCATTACCACGCAGCAACCCTACCGGCGGGGTAAGGATGACGAACGTTCCGTTCCGTTCCGTTCACGCCGTCCCGCCCTGACCGCTACCATCTTGAGGTCCCCGGTCGGATTACTGGAATATGCGAGGTGCGTGCCCCGGCCCCGGGGCTGCCTACGGCCGGATCCGCCCGCGGCCGACCCCAGTCGCCCACCGACCCCAGCCGTCCAGGAGCGCCCGTCATATGGCCCTTCCCGACTTCCTCGTGATCGGCGTGCCGAAAGCCGGAACGACGGCGCTGCACGCGGCACTCGTCCGGCACCCGGCGCTGTTCCTCCCGTCGGCGAAGGAGCCGAAGTTCTTCCTGTCACAGGGGCCGCCGCCGGCCCGGGGCCAGCCCCGGTGACGCCCAGACGTACCAGGAGCACGTGTGGCGGCGGGCCGACTACGAGGCGCTGTTCGATGCCGCTCCGGCGGGGACGCTCAAGGGCGAGGCTACTCCGTTCTACCTCTACGACCTGGACGCCCAGAACCGGGTCAGGCGGTTCCTGCCGAAGGCGCGGATCATCGTCATGCTGCGCAACCCGGTCGACCACGCGCATTCGAACTGGACCCATCTGTGGGCGGCGGGGCTGGAGCCGGAACGTGACTTCGTCCAGGCCTGTGCCCTGGAGCGTGAGCGCCGGGACGCCGGCTAGGCCCAGTTCTGGCACTACGTCTCCCTAGGCCTGTACGGGGAGCAGCTCAGCCATCTGTTCACCCTGTTCTCCCGCGACCAGGTCCTGCTGCTGCGCTACCGGGACCTGCGCGACTCCCCCGCCGCCACGCTGGACCGGGTCTGCGAGTTCCTCGGCGTCGAGACGGGTCTGGTGGACCTGGTGCCCGCCGAGAACGTCACGCCGTTCGTCGCGGACACCCCCGTGAACAGCGTGCTGCGCGCGGCGCTGCGCACCGGCGGGCGGATCGGGCATCACTTCCCGGTTCCCGTGCGCAGGACCTTCCGCGGTCCGCTGCTCACCGCGTTGCAGCGGCAGAAGGGCGGGCGCCCGAAGCTCACCCCCGAGCAGCGCCGCGCCGTGCTGCCGTATTTCGTCGACGACATCGCCCGCCTCGAGGAGATCACCCGCCTGTCCTACGCCGACTGGCTCACCGTGGGCCTCGAACCCGAGGTCATCGACTGACGAGGTCATCGACTGACGGGGCCGGCGACTGACGGGGCCGGCCGAGGTCAGCCGAGCGATCGTGGGTCGGCGGGCACGTCGACGGCGTGGGCGCGCAGCGCCTCCAGCGGGATGACCTCCAGGGCGCGTTCGTGCGTCGAGGCCAGCACGACAGGCGCGGCGGCCCCCGCCTCGTAGGCCTGCAGCCACCGCACCGCGACCACGCACCAGCGGTCACCCGGGCGCAGGCCGGGGAAGGAATACTCGGGTCGGGGCGTCGACAGGTCGTTGCCGACCTGCCGCTGGTGCCGTAGGAACTCGGTGGTGACCACCGCGCACACGGTATGGCTGCCGAGGTCCTCCGGACCGGTGCTGCAGCACCCGTCGCGGTAGAAGCCGGTCACCGGGTCGGTGCCGCAGGGCTCCAGTTCCCCACCGAGAACATTCCGTTCATCTGCCACATCGACAGTTTCTCCCACTCGTCCGGTGGCGACACGGCAACCACCCGGATCGGGCCCGCGAGGTCGCTCACCGCAGCTGTACGGGCAGCACGTCGGCGTGCACGACGGTGAGGGCGCTCACGGCGCGGGTGAGGACGACGTAGAGCCGGCGCAGCCCCTGCAACGGCCGCGCCTCACCCGCCACGATCGCGGCGGGTTCCACCACGATGACATGGTCGAACTCCAGTCCCTTGGCGAGCGAGGCGGGCACGAGGCAGGCCCGCCCGGGTGGGGTGTCCCCGTCGAGCGGGACGATCGGCAGCCGCGCGGCGTCCAGCGCCGCCGCGAGTGCCGCCACCTCCCGGTCGGCGATGATGATCGCCAGCGAGCCGGGGTGGGGCAGGGTCCGGCGGGTGTGGTCGACCACCGCGGCGGTGAGCCCCTCCGGGGTGGTCGGGGCCGTCGTCAACGCGCCGCGCGTGGTCCGCGCCGAGATCGCCGGGCGCAGATCCGGGGCGATGTGGCGCAGGAGCCGGTTCGCGAAGTCGAGGATCTCCGCGGGCACCCGGTAGCCGCGGGTCAGCACCTCCAGGTGCGCCGTGGGTTTGCCGAGATGGGCCAGCAACGTCGGCCACGAGGTCGCGGCCCAGCCGGTGGTGCCCTGGGCGATGTCCCCGAGGACGGTGGCGGAGCCGTCCGCGCAGCGGCGGCCGAGCGCGCGGCACTGCATCGCGGAGAGGTCCTGCGCCTCATCGATGATCACGTGCCCGAAGCCCGGTTCGCTCTCGATGAGGTCCCGGGCCTCATCGATGCAGAACGCGTCGGCGAGCGACCAGCGCGCCGTCCGGGCCCCGCCTCGCGGTGCGCCGGTCAGCAGCAGGCGCTGTTCGTCGCCGGCGAGCACCCCGCTGGCCGCCGACGCCAGGAACGCCGGGTCGGTGAGCAGGCGGTGCACCAGGCCCGGCGCGTCGGCCCGCGGCCAGACCGCCTCGACGGCCTCGCGGACGGCCCGGCCGCGGGCGAGGGTGCGCAGTGCCCCGTCGGTGAAGAAGTGTCCGCTCGCCTCGGCCCGGCGGCGGACAGACTCGGCGATCCGGCCGGCCAGGCGTGCCCGGGCGGTGCCGTAGCGCAACGCGCCCGCCCGCAGCTGCGCAATCAGGTCGGCGGCCAGGTCCGCGAACTCGTCGGCGCCGACCGTCCACCGGCCGACCCGGGTGTCCACGGAGACCGGCCGGGTGGGCAGGCGGATCGCCCCGTGCAACGCCCGACGGATCACCGTCGCCACCCGGGCGTCGCCCTTGAGCGCGGCCACGTCGTCGGGGTCCGTGCCACGCACGGCGACCGCGCCCACCACGTCGTCGAGGGTGCTGTGCCGCACCGTGAACTCCCCGAGGGAGGGCAGCACCGCGGCGATGTAGCCGAGGAAGGCGCGGTTGGGGCCGACGACGAGTACCCCGGAGCGCCGCAGCTGCTCGCGGTGGGCGTAGAGCAGATAGGCGGCCCGGTGCAGCCCCACGGCGGTCTTGCCCGTCCCCGGGGCGCCCTGGACGCACACGCTCACGGCGAGATCCGCCCGGACGATCTCGTCCTGCTCGGGTTGGATCGTCGCGATGATGTCGCGCATCGGCCCGGTGCGGGGCCGCTCGATCTCCCGGTCCAGCAGGCCGCCGGCCGGCCCGGTCGCCTCTCCCGCTGCCTTTCCCGCCGCCGGCTTTCCCGCCGCCGGGCGGCGGGGGACGAGCGGTTCGTCCTCGAACGCGGTGAGCTCCGCCCCGTCGTAGCCGAACCTGCGTCGGACCGTGAGCCCCATCGGGTCGCCCGGATGCGCCCGGTAGAACGGCCGGGCGACCTCGGTGCGCCAGTCGACGACCAGCGGATCGTCCCCGGCAGCCTCGCGCACGTGCCGCCGCCCGAGGTAGAAGCACTGGCCGGGGACCCGGGGCGCGTCGGGCCCGTAGTCGACCCGGGCGAAGAACAGCGGCGTCGAATCCTCCTGCTCGGTGAAGCTGGCGAGCCGCCGTTGCTTCGCCAGCTTCAGGTAGGCGTTCGTCACCTTGTCCACGACCGCGTCGCCCGCGGCGATCTCCGTTCCCTCGATCTCGGCCCGCATCCCCGCCAGCGCCCGCCGGCTGCGCCGGAGGTGCTCGCGTTCCGCGGCCAGCTCCGCGTCCGGTCCGGCCACCTCGGCAGCCACCTCGACGGTCAGATCGACCGGATCCACATCCGGTTCGGCGTTCATGCTGTCGATCACCACCGAGCGCCCCTTTCTTAAGTCGGCAAGAAATGCTATCCGGGCGAGGACGGCACTCCCCGCGTTCCTTGAGGACCGAGGCTGGCGGAGTCGCGCGTTCGACTCACATCCGGGACGGCGGGTCTATAGCGGTTCGTGACCGGATGGCATGCTGTAGGGCATGGGCGTGGATACGGGGATCCAACCCTCGGACGACGACACCGCGGGGGGCCGGCGAAGACGGACTTCTTCGTCTCCTACACCGCGGCCGATCAGCAGTCGGCGGAGTGGATCGCCTGGCAGCTGGAGGCGGCCGGCTACCGGGTACTGATCCAGGCCTGGGACTCCATCCCTGGCTCGATCTGGGCTTTCCGCATCCAGCAAGGCGTCACCGAGGCCGCGCGCACCATCGCCGCGCTCTCCGAGGCCTACCTGACCTCCGACCGCGTCCAGGCGGAATGGCGCGCCGTCCACGCCGCCGACCCGCTGGGCTTCGCCAGCAGGCTGATACCCGTCAAGATCACCAACTGCCCTCTGCCTGATCCGCATCCGCTCCGCCAGATCGTCTCGTTGGACCTGTTCGGCCTCGACGAGCCTGCCGCCACCACCCGCCTCACCAAGAAGATCAACTCCCTGCGCAAGAGCAGGGAAAAACCAAGCAAGGCGCCGCCCTTCCCTAAGCCTCCCTGGCCTGGCCCGGTTCCGCCTGTGGACCCATCACACAGTGGCCGCTCCACTATTGTCATTCGCGCTTGGCGGGGTGTCTGGCACTGGGTTCGTGCCCACCCGCGGCGGACCCTTGCCGTCGTGGTCGTGGTCGTGGTTGTGGTTGTGGTGACGACGTGGCCGCCCTGGCCGGGAGGCGATCCCGACCCCGCCCCACCATCCGGGCCGAAAATTGCTGCGATAGGCCAATGCGACAGTGTCTCGATCATGACTGGTCAGCCGGACAGCCCCTACAACAAGTACGGCGAGGCGCTGGCCGGTCTCCTCCGCACGGCCTACCCCGGCACGAAGGTGAACGTCGTAACGACGATCGGCAGCGCCCACAACCTGAACACCCTGCGCGACCCCAACGCACGCTGCAGCCTGTCGATCGTCCAGCTCACAACAGCGGTCGACGCCCGCTACGCTGTGTCGCAGTTCGCCGGCTCCCCGATAGACGAGTTGCGTTCGGTCGGACCGCTATGGTTCGACCTGCTGCAACTCGTCGTACGCCAAGGCTCCGACATCACTACCGCAGACCAGCTCTGCTCCGGAACACGCGTCGCCACCGGACTCCCGGACTCCGGAACCTTCCAGATCGGGCAGGTTCTCTTCCGCCAGATCCAGCTCGCCGCCGGCCCACAGCCCTCTGCCTGTTCCCTCACGCCTGCCACACCTGAGCCGATGACGCTGGTCAACGGCCTAGCAGCACTGCGCGCCGGGCACGTCGACGCGGTGCTGTGGTCGGGCGGAGCACCCACCGACGAAATCTACCGGGAAGCAACAGAAGGAGTAGGCCTGCGCCTGCTCCCCCTCGCCAGCTACCAGCGGGCCATGGAGACCGAATGGGACAACTTCTACCGGTCCAAGGCAGGGAACAGCTTCGCCCGCGGGCAGATCTACGGCAACCAGACCATCGGGCCCCAGGACTACCCCGGCATCGAACCAGCCTCCACCGTCGCCATACCCAACGGCATCGTCGCGACCGAGGCCACAGACCCCGACCTGGTCCGCTACACCGCCCAGGCCCTCACCAACCAGCGCGCCGTCTTCGAACGCGCACTGTGGCCCGACGACGCAGGCCGGCACTTCCTAACAAGCCGCCAGACGGTAGGGACCAATCCCGCCTACTGCCTGGTACCCCTACATCTCGAGGCGAAGAAGTACTACGAATCAGTCAAGATCTACCAAGGCTGCCCGGCATCCTGACACCGGCTGTGCGCCGAACAGCGTCACCGCCACCAGCACGACGGTCGCGATCGGGCTGACGCTCCCGGCGGCCAGCGCCGCGATGCCCGGCTGTTGACATCCTCCCCCGCGTGAACGCGAGGGATTCCCGGCGGCGGTCATGCCGCGTCCCGGGTGGTTGACGCTTCGCAGCCCGACGTAACCGCCGTGGCTCCACGTCCGTTCACAA
>NZ_CDWRCK010000187.1:0-584 GCF_977927595.1 Frankia sp. CcWB3 | reverse complement strand
AGCGTTTGGTTCTCGCGCGCACCACGGCAATCTGGTCATAGGAGTCGAAATGAAATAACTTGCGCGTTTCGAACCCTCCACAGGCCTGTGACCTGCGATGATGCTCTCGATCACGTATTTGTTACTTCATTACGTCCCCATAGGTCCGGCGAAGCCGGTTCGACGTCGGGGCGTTCCACGGACGGGCCCGGCGCTGCCGGGCCGCTTTCCGTTCCAACCGGAGCAGCCGCCACGCCTCACCCGGCGACAGCAGCACGGGCATGTCCCGGAACGACCCGGCCGGCGGGCCAGTGTGCGGTTCCGACTGCACATCAGGGGTTTCCAGGCGGAACACCACATGCCAGCCGTTCACCTCCCGGACCAGCCGCGCGCCCGTCAACCGGCCCGGTATCCCCCGGGACACCCCGGGAAGCGGTCGGGTCCAGCGGAACCGCACCCGACCGGCACCGGGAATGGACAGCGCACCCCACCGGCGGCCCAGCCGGACCACGTTGAGGCCGCGGGCCTGCGGAACATCTACCGCCATCCGGGCGCGGCGCTGGGATTTGAAACGCGGCGGGCGAGCCACCTGATCATAGCGGCTC
>NZ_CDWRCK010000186.1:0-8502 GCF_977927595.1 Frankia sp. CcWB3 | reverse complement strand
GCGGAAGGACTGGAGGTTGCGCCAGGACAAGCCTGGGCATTTCGTCTGGACGAGCCCAGAGGGGCGTCGATATCACATATCACCAGAGCAGTATCTGGCGGATGTTGTTATCGAGGGCCGCCTCCGGCCCGAGGTGCACCGGTCCGAGTAAGCGAAAAGCTGAGAAATGTGACATCCCTGGTTAAATCACTCCGTGTCCCCGTCCTCCTTGTCCTCATCATCGCTCGTGGGGAAAACCGGAGGAAAGCCATGCTGTTCCAGTCGGCGGTTCCGGAAGAACCCGCTGGTGGCGAAGCCGAGCCCGATCCCAGAGATCAGAAGAAACGCGACGACGACGGCTCGGACTCCGAACTCACCGGGCAGCAGGGAAAAGATCAGCGCGAAGGGCAACATCAGCAGGAAGGGCCGTGCCGCCTGGCGCAGCCTCCAGCCGGGGCCGGTGAGGTCATGCGAGACCCAGTCGTTGTAGGCCGGAGGAAGGGTCCCCCCAAGCAGGTAGTGCACTCGCCCGGTCAGCGGTGGTCGCTGAACGACTGGGCGGGCCACCGCCAGCTCCCGGTCCTGGCCGCTCACCGTCGGGCTGTCGTTACCGTCCATACCTCGCAGCCTATGAAGTCTGCGGTGGAGAGGTGGCAGCCGACGGTGGGCAGGTCGAGCTTCGGTGCGTTCTAGTCTTTGATCTCACAGAGCACGGTGCCGCTGGTGACAACGGCGCCGACGGCCGCAGCCAGTCCGGTGACCGTGCCATCCCGGTGCGCGTTGATCGGCTGTTCCATCTTCATCGCTTCCAGAACAATGATCAGATCACCCGCGGAAACAGCGTCGCCGTCGTTGACCGCGACCTTCACGATGGTGCCCTGCATGGGACTGGTCAGGGCGTGGCCCGTGACCTTGGCCGCAGCCGTGCCGCGAGCGCGCCGCTTGGGCGCCGCTCCCCGGGAAGCGGCGACGGGGGCAGAACCGAATCCGGCGGGTAGCACGACTTCGAGGCGTTTGCCGCTTACCTCGACAACCACGGTCTCCCGCGGCTCGGGGGTGGTGTCGGCCTCAGTCCCTCCCGCGAAGGCCGGGATGGTGTTGTCGAACTCGGTTTCGATCCAGCGGTTGTGGATACGGAAAGGCTCTGCGGCGTCCTCCGGGGCGAAGGCGGGATCCCGTACGACCGCGCGGTGGAATGGCAGTGCCGTCGCCATTCCCTCGATGATCATCTCGTCGAGGGCGCGCCGAGCCCGCTGCAAAGCTTCCTGCCGGGTTGCTCCGGTGATGATGAGCTTTGCGAGCAGGGAGTCGAAAGCGCCGCCGATGACGCTGCCGCTTTCGATGCCGGTATCGAGTCGGACGCCGGGGCCGGCCGGCGCGATCAGCTTGGTGACCGTGCCGGGGGCGGGAAGGAAGTTACGGCCGGGATCCTCACCGTTGATGCGGAATTCGATGGAGTGACCGCGAGGAGCCGGATCGGTGAAGTCGAGTGCCTCACCCTCTGCGATGCGGAACTGGGCGCGAACCAGGTCCACTCCGGAGACCTCTTCGGTTACCGGATGCTCGACCTGGAGGCGGGTATTGACTTCAAGGAAGCTGATCATGCCATCGCGGGCGACGAGGAACTCGACGGTCCCGGCCCCGATATAGCCGGCTTCCTTGCAGATCGCCCTCGAGGCGTCGTACAGCGAGTGGAGCTGAGCCTCCGAGAGAAACGGTGCCGGCGCCTCCTCCACGAGCTTCTGGTAACGGCGCTGGAGCGAGCAGTCGCGGGTACCGACCACGACGACGTTGCTGTGCGTGTCCGCCAGGATCTGGGTCTCGACGTGGCGGGGCTGGTCCAGGTACCGCTCGACGAAGCACTCTCCGCGACCGAACGCCGCGACCGCCTCCCGGACGGCACTGTCGAACAGTTCGGGGAGCTCCTCCGCGGTCCAAGCGACCTTCAGCCCGCGCCCTCCGCCACCAAAAGCGGCCTTGATGGCAACCGGAAGGCCGTACTGCTTGGCGAAGGTGACAACTTCATCGACGCCGGCCACGGGGTCTGCGGTGCCAGGTGCGAGCGGCGCACCGACCGCTAGTGCAATATGCCGGGCCGCGGTCTTGTCCCCGAGACGGCGGATGGCCTCCGGCGGCGGGCCGATCCAGGTGAGGCCTGCGGAGATCACGGCCTCCGCGAAGTCCGCGTTCTCCGAGAGAAAACCGTATCCCGGGTGGACGGCATCGGCCCCGGAGGACTTGCAGGCATCGAGAATTTTGTCGATGCGTAGGTATGAATCACCAGGGGTCGTGCCCCCCAACGCAAATGCCTCGTCAGCAACGCGTACGTGCAGGGCATTGATATCCGGTTCCGCGTATACTGCGACGCTGGTGTATCCGGCGTCGCGGCAGGCGCGGGCCACTCGAACCGCGATTTCTCCCCGATTGGCGATGAGGATCTTACGCACGTCGCTCCCGTCCTCGTCCGGCCTGCCTGAGTGTAGGTGAGTCGGGCCGCACATTTTGCTGTCGTTGTACCCAGATGTGATGCTGCAGACATCCCGGCGTCATGCCTATCGGTTGATCACCAGTCGGCTCGAGTGCGCGCACCCGGCGTCATCCCGGACCTTTGCCACACGCCCGGTCCGGTGGTGAGACTGCCACGGAGCGCCAGCGTTGGGCTGGCCCAGGATGAACGGCGGGTGGCCGGCGCCGACGAGGGAGCGGCACGAGCCGTCAGGAGCGCCACCACAGCGGCGATCTCCTCCGGCGTCGCCTCGCCGCGGATCAGCTGCAGCCGAGGCCGACTCGCCCGCCTGTCATCGTCCTGAACCACGTTTCTCTCCTCGGTACCTCGAGTAGCTGGTGCGTCGTGAGTATGCCGTCCGTGGACCTCTGAGGCCCGGGAGATCTCCGTCGGGGAGATCCTCCTTCCGGCGAGCTGGCGACGGCAGATCCCGTCTATAGCGGGATGTTGCCGTGCTTCTTCGGTGGCAGGGATTCACGTTTGGTACGCAGCAGACGCATCGCTCGAATGACCTCGCACCGCGTTGCCGACGGGCTGATGACCGCGTCGAGATAGCCCCGTTCCGCCGCGATGTAAGGGGTCGCGAAGTGATCGGTGTAGTCCTGGATCAGCTCTGCCCGACGAGTCTCCGGTGACTCGGACCTGGCTAGATCCCGTCGATAGATGATGTTGACGGCACCCCGGGCGCCCATCACCGCGATCTCGGCGGTCGGCCAGGCGAGGTTGATGTCCGCCCGCAGGTGCTTGGACCCCATGACGTCGTAGGCACCGCCGTAGGCCTTCCGAATGATCACCGTCACCTTCGGTACGGTGGCCTCTGCGTAGGCGTAGATCAGCTTGGCGCCACGGCGAATGATGCCGTTCCACTCCTGGGAGGTGCCGGGAAGGAAGCCGGGGACGTCGACCAGGGTCAGCACCGGGATGTTGAATGCGTCGCAGGTCCGGACGAACCGGGCGGCCTTCTCGCTGGCGTCGATGTCGAGGGTGCCGGCGAACTGCATCGGCTGGTTGGCGACCACCCCGATAGAACGTCCATCCACCCGGCCGAATCCGACGATCATGTTCTGGGCGAACTGGGTGTGGACCTCGAGAAAGTCACCCTCGTCGAGGAGCCGCTCGATGATCTGGTGCATGTCGTACGGAGTGTTCGGGGAGTCGGGGATGAACGTGCCGAGATCCGGGTCGATCTCGGCGTCCAGATCGTCCACGGCGTCGTAGCTCGGGGCGTCGTCGAGATTGTTCGACGGAAGGAACGACAGCAGCGCACGGGCGAGCTCGAGGCACTCCGTCTCGTCGGCCGACTGGAAGTGCGCGACACCGCTGCGGGAGTTGTGGGTGTGTGCGCCACCCAGTTCCTCCATGCCCACGTCCTCGCCGGTGACTTCCTTGATCACGTCGGGGCCAGTGATGAACATGTGGCTGGTCTGGTCGACCATCAGGGTAAAGTCGGTGATCGCCGGCGAGTACACGGCGCCACCGGCGCATGGTCCCATGATCAGTGAGAGCTGTGGGACGACGCCGGAGGCCATCACGTTGCGGTAGAAGATTTCGCCGTACAGACCGAGGGAGACGACGCCCTCCTGGATACGCGCTCCGCCGGAGTCGTTGATACCCACGACGGGGCAGCCCGTCTTCAACGCAAGATCCATGATTTTGACGATCTTCTCGCCGAAGACCTCACCCAGGCTGCCACCGAAAACGGTGAAGTCCTGGCTGAACACGCAGACCTGCCGGCCGTTGACAGTCCCGTACCCGGTCACCACGCCGTCGCCATACGGCCGGTTGGCCTGGACGCCGAAGTCGTGCGCGCGATGGCGGGCGAAGGCGTCGGTCTCGACGAACGACCCGGGGTCGAGGAAGGCCTCGACCCGTTCGCGGGCTGTCATCTTGCCCTTGGCATGCTGCGCGTCGACCGCTCGCTGGGACCCGGCGTGGACGGCATCATCGTTCACGCGCCGCAGTTGGGCGAGTCGGCCTGCGGTGGTGCGCGGGTCGGGAGCGGAATCCTCTGCGGGCGCGGGAAGAGCCATAACCGGCAGCGTACGACCCCCGCGGGTCCACGCGTGTGATTGATGTGCAGCGGATCTCACCGGATAGGCGAGATTCGTGGGCCTCTGGTGAGTTAACCGTATCCCGGATCAGTTTGCTGATTGTCCGCTGATCGCCCGAGTCGCCGGCGGGTGACCGGACGGTCTGGCAGGGTGGACCGGTGTCACCCTCGAAGGAGCCTTCACCCGTGGGACCCTCTCCCGAGCAGCCTGCGTCCGGCAAGCTCCCGCCCGGCAAGCCCTCGCCGACGTCCCCTCGGGCCCGCTCTGTCGGGGAGGGGCGATCCGCGTCCATCGGAACACGTGAACCGCTGGACGCCGCACGCCTCGCGGCCCGTGCCGCCGCGGTTGGCCTCGACCTGACGGTGGTAGAGGAGATCGACTCGACCAACGCCGCGCTGGCGCGCATCGCCCGGGGCGAAGACACCGCCCGCGGCCGGGGACAGGTTCTCGTCGCCGAACGGCAGACGGCGGGTCGTGGCCGGCTCGACCGATCCTGGGAGTCTCGCCCTGGCGCCGGGTTGACGGTCTCGCTGCTGCTGCGACCCCGGGTAGCGATGTCCCTGCTCGGCTGGCTGCCTATGGTGGTCGGAACCTCGCTCCTGGCGACGCTACGTGAGGTGGCGGCGGTTCCCGCAGTCCTGAAATGGCCCAATGACATTCTCGTCGACGATGCGAAGCTCGCCGGCATCCTGGTCGAGGTCGTCCGGATCCCACTGTCGTCACCTTCGGTGATTATCGGTTTTGGGTTGAATATCATGGCGGAGCGTGACGAGCTCCCGGAGCGGTCGACGAGCCTGCTGCTCAGCGGCGCGCTTCCGGCGGCTCTGGACCGGACCGAGCTGCTCGGGGTGGTACTCGCCGATCTCGTCGGGGCGATCACTGGCTGGGAGGCTGACCCGCAAGCGGCTCGCGCGGAGTACCTACGGGTGTGCGCGACGATCGGCCGGCGGGTGCGCGTCGAGCTGCCGGACGGTTCGGCGGTGCGCGGGACCGCCACCGATGTTGACCCCGACGGCCGGCTCGTCGTCGACGGGCGACCCTACAGCGCCGCCGACATCGTTCACCTGCGGTGACGAGGGACCCGGCAGCGATCTGTCAGCCCGAGATGCGACGATCGTTGCCGTGGCGTTTCCCGACGATATCCTCACCCAGGACGAAGAGGTTGTCCTCCATCTGCACCCGCACTGGGTCAGCCTGGTAGTCCCGGCGCTCTGGACGGTTGCCGCCCTCCTTTTCGCCGTGCTGGGGGTTTTCTTCGCACCCGGAGGGGTGTTGCAGAAGCCCATCCAGTACCTCGTGCTTCTGGCCGCCTTCGGTGCAATCGGTTATCTGAGTGTGATGCCATGGCTACGTCGAATGACCACCCATTACGTCGTGACGAACCATCGACTGATGATCCGCGAAGGGGTCGTCACGCGGGTTGGGCGTGATGTCCCGTTCGCCTGGTTGGTTGGTGCGACCGTGCAGCAGAACGTCCTCGACCGGGTTCTGGGCTCGGGTGAGCTGATCATTGAGACGGTGGGGCAGCGGGGCCGGGTCAGCCTGTCGTGCATGCCGCACGCCGAGCGGGTGCAGGAAACCCTTGCCGATCTCTCCGCGCCCTACCAGTCACGGGGCTATCCGGGGGCCTGACGCCGGGACGGCCGGAGGCAGCAAGCACGGCCGATCCGTCACACCGGGTCGAACTCCCGCCACCATGCGAGCAGTTTGTCGGCCTGCGGATCCTCCGTGGCGAAACCGAGACGCTCGTCGTCAACCGTCCAGAACACCGAGAACCGACCGGGTCCTGCATCGCACAGGAAGGTGCCACGGCGTCGGGAGCTGCGTGCCCAGCGCTCGATGCCGGTCTGCCCCTGATAACAGTTGCCGACGCCGGCGAGGGCTGCGGACCGGCGGGCGATGTCGCGGGCCAGGGCCGAGGCGTCCGGGTAACGCAGGACGAGGATTCGAGCGGGGGCCGGAGCATCGGTCGCCACCCCGGGGACGCAGCTGAGGGCCGCCTCCACGCCACCGGGTACCGCCTGTCCCTCGCTGGGCGGCGCACTCGCGCACTCGCCGACCGCGAACGGCTTGAGCGAGGACCGCAGCCGTGCCTCGGCGGCATCGAGCGTCGGGCCCGGCGACTGTCCGACGCCGGCCGCTCCGGAGGCCACGGTGCCTCCCGTACCCGTCGTGCCGGCCGCCGACGGGTGGCGACCGGTGGGGCTGTCGCTCGGATCGCGGGTCACGGCGAGTCCGATGGTGACGCCACCCGCGATCAGAGCCACGATGATCAAGATGATCGCGGTGAGGGGCCCGCGACGCCACCACGAGTCGGTTCCACTGGATGGATCCTCGTCACCGTCGGCCAGATTCCGCGGGAATCCGTCTTCGGAACCGTTCACAGGTATCCGGTCTCCCGAGGAAGGTCAGCTCAATGACGGAGTGGATCGAACGACTTCCACCATCTGTTGAGGTTACCCGGATCCTGATCATCCGCGGAGAACGCGATTCGATAGTCGTCGTAGGTCCAGAACTCGTAGAAACGCTTCGCGAAGAAGTAGCACAGCCGGGTGCCACCGGTCGACTCGGCCGGCGAGCTCCACCGCTCCGAGCTCTGCTGGCCGTCGTCGCAGTTCCCCTCGTCGTAGTAGTACGTTTCACGGGCGCCGATCTGCCGGTCCATGGCGGACTGACTCGGGAAGTGGAACGCGGTGACCTCGATGCCGCTGGGATCCTTGCAGACGAGGGCGGCGTCGGCATAGGCGCTGTCACGGTGTGTGGGGACGGCGCATCCCGTCATGACGACCGGGTTCAGTAGCGAGCGGAGGATCTCCTGTGGATTGCCGGCCGGCTGTCCACCGTTCCCCGACGCTCCGGTGGCCGATGTTGTGGCGACGGATTGTCCGCTCGTCGTGTCGGTGCCGTCCTCGCCGGTGAACACGACGACTCCGAGCAGGATCACCAGGGCCAGGAGGAGGCCGCCGCCCGCGAACAGCAGGCGTCGATCCACGCTGACTTCGTGCCGGGAGGCTGTGCCGCGCTTGGCCAAGGGGGCTACGGCGCGCTCGGGCCCGGCCGCATTGGCGGGGATTCCTGTCGGGTGGGCGGGCGGCTCCGGTGGCGGCAGTCCCGGCAACAGCCCCGGTAACGACGAGGGCCGTCTGGATTCCGCAGGTGGGCCGAGCCGTGTGGCGGTGGCCGTGTCGACCGAGGGGGCGGACGTGCCGAGGAGATTGACGGGTGCCGGCGCTGGAAAGCCGCCGGTCGGGACAGGCGTCCCGCTCACCGGAGGGAATCCGTTCGGCGGGTTGACACCGATTGTCGCTCCGGGAGCCGGCGCCGGATAACCGATGGGCGGTGCGGACGGCGCGACATGCGCGTCAACGCCGTCCGTGGACCTGCCCCGGGCCCCGAAGGCTCCGAGGAAGGCCGTGTCACCGTTCGTGCCGAGCCCGGTGCCGGTTCCGGCCGTGAGGGTTCCGGGCTGGTTAATGTCGCTGCCCTGGATGCCGGGCCGTCCGGTGGGCGGGGGGCTGGGTGGGGTCAGGCGGTAGGTGAGGTCGCCGTCGTCCGGCCATGGTGACGATGGGGCGTGGTGTGGGGACATCGACAGTCCGGAGGACGTCCGAGGTCCCGAAGGCAGGGGCGGCGGCAGCTCCGGGCCCGACGGGGGCCCCGGCGGGAACGGCCGTTCCGGAGTGGACGGGAACCCCGGAACCGAGAGGGATTCCACGGTCGACGAGGTTCCGGGAGCCGACGGGGTTCCGGGAGACAGGGGAGGCTCGAAGGTCACTGGGGACTCAGCGTTGCTGGATCTGGTTGGCGAGCCGTAGTAGAGCGGACCGGGCGGGCCGGCCATGCCTGTGGGCGGCCCAGGGGGTCCCGGGGGCCCGGGAGGTCCCTGCATCCCCAACCGAGCCGGCAGGCCAGGCGGAGTCGGTGGTCCCTGTCCGCCCGGACCAGGCTGGTCCGCCCGGGCGGACG
>NZ_CDWRCK010000185.1:0-8652 GCF_977927595.1 Frankia sp. CcWB3 | reverse complement strand
GCCAACATTACGCACAGTTACCAAACTGGCTGGGGTTTCACGCCCACCCCGGTTAACTTCGAAGACCCCCTAAGGCGGAGGAACTCGTTGCAAATCAGTTCCTCCGCGGTGGCGCCGACGAGGCCAAGGAGTTTTTCGAGGACGGATTTCGTAAGGTCTTTTCTCGGGCGCGTGGTTTTGCGTCGAAGCGGTACCCGATCACGGTTTATTACGCATTCAAACAGTCTGAGGTGGACGACTTCGGGGAGGCGTCGAGCGGCTGGGAAACTCTACTCGAAGGCATGATCCGTGGCGGCTGGGAGATTACATCAACCTGGCCGATGCGAACCGAGGGTGCGGGACGTCTCCGAGCAACTAGCTCCAATGCGCTGGCCTCCTCGATCGTACTATCGCTGCGCCCTCGTCCCGAGGGAGCGCCGACGACGGACCGGCGTGGGTTCATCGCGGCGTTGGGGGCGGAGCTACCGGACGCGCTTCGAAAGCTGCAGCAGGGGCAGATCGCGCCGGTGGACCTGCCGCAGGCGGCGATCGGGCCGGGGATGGCGGTGTTCAGCCGGTACAGCGCGGTCCTTGAGCCCGACGGCAAGAAAATGACCGTGCGCTCGGCCTTGGCGCGGATCAATGAGATCCTCGATGTGGTGCTGGCCGAGCAGGAGGGCGACTTCGACTCGACCTCCCGGTTCGCGATCGCGTGGTATCGCCAGCATGGCTACGGGGTTGGCAAGTTCGGCGACGCTGACAACCTCGCCCGGGCCCGCAACACCAGCGTCGACGTCATGGACCGGGAGGAGATTCTGACGAGCCGGGCTGGCAACGTGCAGCTCATCAAGCCCGCCGACCTGTCGTGGGACTACGACGTGCTGAAGGACAGCCACACCAGCAACTGGGAGGCCCTCCACCATCTGATCAAGGTGCTGGAACGGGACGGTATCATCCCGGCGGGCGACTTCCTCCAGGCGGCGTTGAGCCGCCCAGACGGCGCCGTCGATGCTGACCTCATCAAGGAGCTCACACACCTTCTCTTCCGCATCGCGGAGGGCAATGGCTGGACGAAGGACGCTCTGAGCTTCAATAGCCTCGTGACGAGCTGGCCGGAGATTCTGGAGGTCGCGCGCACCCAGAAGAAGCCCACCAAGACGCAGTTCGCGATCGACTTCGACGAGGACGAGTAGACATGGCGCTGAGCAACCGCGACCGCATCGACCGGATGTTCCAGGTCCTCGCCCCGGCGCTGGACGACTTCATCTCGTCGGTGATCGGACAGGCCGACCCGGCGCTGGGGGCTGAGTGGACGAAGCTGGTCCAGGCGAAGGACCTTAAGAACGGCGCCCCCGCGAGCAAGAGCTACGACCCGCTCGACCCGCAGGTCCAGTTCCGCCTGCTCACCGAGGGCAACATCACCGGCGGCTACAAGCAGGGCTGGTACCCGTTCAATCAGGCCGTCGGGCGCGTCGGCGAGACCTACGCCAGCGAGCTGCGCGAGGTGCGCAACGCGTGGGCGCACAACGGCTCGTTCAGCGACGACGACGCCTACCGCGCACTCGACACGGGCGAACGCCTGCTCAAGCTCATCGGCGCGAACGCCGAGACCGACGAGGTCCGCGGCATCCGGCTCAACCTGCGTCGCGTGGCCGCCGACAAGGACGACAAGAAGGTCCTCGAGGCCGCGGTCGACAACCCCGAGGCCACCGGCCTCAAACCGTGGCGCGAAGTGCTCCAGCCCCACGATGACGTCGCGACCGGCAACTTCCACGCTTCCGAGTTCGCGGCCGACCTCTACAAGGTTGCCGTCGGCGGCGAGGTCGACTCCGACTATGCCGACCCGGTCGAGTTCTTCAAGCGCACCTATCTTACCGAAGGTCTCTGCGACCTGATTGGCCGCGCCGTGCGGCGTCTTTCGGGTGACGACAATGCCTCTCCGGTTATCAACCTTCAGACCAACTTCGGCGGCGGCAAGACGCACTCGATGCTGTCGCTGTGGCACGTGGCCGCCGGACTTCCCGTGGGCGAGTTCCCGCAGGAGACCCAGGAACTGCTCACCGCCAACGGCTACCCCGGCACCGAGGTGAACCGGGTCACGATCGTGGGCAACCACCTCAGCCCGTCCGGTGTCACCAAGGACGACGGCACCCACGTCAACACGATCTGGGGTGAGTTGGCCTGGCAGCTCGGCGGTGCCGAGGCGTACGCCATCGTCGCCACCGCGGACAGCAACCGCACCCATCCCGGCGACGCGCTCCACACGCTGCTGGCGAAGTACGCGCCCGCCGTCATCCTGATCGACGAGTGGGTCGCCTACGCCCGCTCACTCGTGGGCCGCGACGACCTTGCGGGCGGCACGTTCGACGATCAGTTCACCTTCGCCCAGTCGCTGACCGAGGCCGCGAAGGGCACCTCGGGCGTCCTGCTCGCGATCTCGATTCCTGCCTCTGAGAGCGGGGTCGACTCGGAGATCGTGGCCGGGAACGCCGAGGAGGTCGGCGGCGCCAACGGCCTGGAAGCTTTGAAGCGGCTCCAGAACGTCGTGCGCCGGGTGGCTGATCAGTGGCGCCCGGCGTCGTCGGACGAGGCCTACCACATCGTCAGGCAGCGGCTGTTCAAGCAACCTGACGCCGCCGCGCTCGCCTCGATCGGAGCGACCGCCAAGGCGTACGTGGAGCTGTACCGCAAGTACACCGATGACTTCCCGCGTGAGGCACGCGAGACGTTGTACGAGTACTGCATCAGGTGGACCTACCCGATCCGCCCGGAGCTGTTCGACACCCTCTACGAGGAGTGGTCCTCGCTGGAGCGATTCCAGCGCACCCGCGGTGTGCTGCGGCTGATGAGCACGGTGATCCACGCGCTCTGGACGGGCGAGGACGCGTCACCGCTGATCATGCCGGGTTCGATCCCGCTCGCCACCGCGAACGTGAACGCCGAGCTGACGCAGTACCTCCAGGACTCCTGGAAGGCGATCATCGACGCCGATGTCGACGGCCCGAACTCCGAGCCGGCGCGCATCGACAAGGAGAAGCCGCTGTTCGGCCAGCGAGCGCTGACCAAGCGGCTCGCCCGCACGGTGTTCTTCGGCGCGGCCCCGACCATCGCACCCGGCTCGGTCCACAAGGGCATCGGTACCCAGCGGGTCTTCCTCGGCACCGCGATTCCCGGCGACGTCCCGGGTAACTTCCACTCCGCGCTGACCCAGCTTGGTGACCGGGCGACCTACTTCTACTCCGGGTCCGGCAAGCACTGGTACGATCTCCAGCCCAACATCACCCGCACCGCCAAGGACCAGGCCGAGCGGCTCCACAAAGAGGACGTGTGGAAGGAGATCGTCACGCGGCTGCTCGGCCAGGGCCGCCTGAAGGGCGACTTCGCCGGCGTCCACGTCTGCCCGGAGAACGACGCCGACATCCCGGACACCGGTGAGGCGCGCCTCGTCATCCTGCACCCGAAGTTCGCCCACAAGCGGGGCACCGAGTCGGTCGCCAAGGGCTTCGCGCAGAAGGCGACCGAGCAGCGCGGCAGCTCCAACCGGACCAACCGCAACATGCTCGTCTACCTCGCCCCCGACGAGGTCCGGCTGGGGGAGCTCGACGCCGCCACCCGCGACTACCTCGGCTGGAAGCACGTTCTCGACAACGAGGCCGACCTCGACCTGACCCAGAACCAGAAGAAGCAGGCCGCCCAGCGCCAGGCCCAGGCCGACCAGACCGTCACGGCCAGGCTCCTGCAGACCTTCACCTGGGCGCTCGTCCCGGCCCAGCCGGACCCGAGCGCGCCGTTCGTCATCCGGGAGGCTAAGGCCGACGGGCAGTCCACCTCGCTCGCCGAGCGGGTGTCCCGCCGCCTCGGCAACGACGGCGACCTCTCGACGAGGCAGGCCGCGGCGACGATCCGCCTGGCGATCAGCAAGGTCCCGCAGATCTGGAAGGACGGCCAGGTCTCGCTCGGCGCTCTGTGGGCGCTCTACAGCCAGTACCCCTACATGCCTCGCCTGCGCGACAGGACGGTTCTCAACGAGGGCATCATCGACCTGCCGATGATCTGGCAGACCGATGCCTTCGCGCTCGCCGCCGGCTATGACGACTCCGCCGGCCGCTACCTCGGACTTTGGACGCCCGAGGACAAGGGCGCCGCACCGGCGGCCACCGACTCGCTGCTCCTGGTGCGTCCCGACATCGCCGCCCAGCAGCGCGACGCCGAAGTCCCGGCGACGCCGGGCCTGACGGAGAGCCCGAGCGAGGACGACGCGAAGAAGCCCTTCAAACCGGACCCCGACCACCCGGGCGTCTACCATCGCAAGGTCAAGACGCGGTTCTACGGCGTGAAGACTCTGAATTCCGACAAGATCGCCCTCGACTTCAAGAACGTCGCCGACGAGATCATCGCCAACCTCCGCCAGGACGGCACCGAGCTCGTCGTGAAGATCGAGATCGAAGCCACGAAGAGCACCGGCTTCGAGGAAGGCCAAGTCCGCACCGTCTCCGAGAACGCCGGGACCTTAAAGTTCGACCAGTCGGGCTTCGAGGAGAGCTGAACGGCCGGTGTCGATCAGGTCGAGCACCCTGCGGCGGAACTCGGGTGTGGGCGATCGCCAGTTGCTCCAGGGTTGAGCCACGCATCGGGGCCGGTCCGCCGGACCCACGAATGCAGCGTGGGTCCTTCGACATACTCGGTCACCAGATACGGCTGCGGGCCCCGGTCGTCGAAGTCGAGGCATGGCTCGACACCAACCGCCCGGGGTGGCGTGGCGAGGACTGACGCGTCGAGGTCCCGGCCGCGGGGTACGACGGGGGCCTGAGAGTGCCGCAAGGCGACATGTATGGCCAGTCGACCTGGCAGAAACACCGAGCTGGCCTGGTGGAGCCGATACGCTACCCCAACCAGAACACAAACTGTCATGCTTCGTATTCGATTGTGGGGCGGAAAGCGTCATTGTGGGGGAAAACTGTGATATCAGTATTGGACCGGGAGATGTACTCGCTGGCGGTGGCGGCGGCGCTACTGCGGGTCCCGCAGAGCACTCTCGTCTACTGGCTTGAGGGCGGCGAGCGGCGCGGTCGCCTGTACCGGCCGGTGATCCGTCAGGAACCCCGCGGCCGCGGGGCCGCCGTGACCTGGGGTGAGTTCGTCGAAGCCGCGCTGCTGCGTGAGTACCGCCAGCGCAGGGTGCCGATGGCCGAGCTACGTGCGTTCATCGACAAGCTCCGCGACGACTTCGGCGTCCCCTACCCGCTCGCGGACCGCAGACCGTTGGTCTCCGGGAAGACCCTCGTGCTCCAGGCGCAGGACGAAGCTGGCCTCGCTCCCGAATTCTGCCTCGTCTCGGACGTCCGTGGCCAGATGCTGCTGCTGCCCCCCGCCGACGCGTTCATCCAGCGGATCGACTGGGGTGACGACGACCTCGCCGCGGCCTGGCGCCCACACGACGACACCGACTCCCCGGTGCGTTGCATCCCGAACCTGCGTGGCGGAAGCCCGTCCATCGGCGGGATCAGCACGGTCGTGCTGTGGGAGCACGTCGAGGCAGACGAAGACGTCGAGGAGATCGCCAACGCCTTCGACCTCACGGCGCAAGACGTCTGCTGGGCGCTTGCCTACGAGTACTCCGCCCGGGCGGCGTGACGCGGCTCAGGCCTGCGATCGTCCGGTTCTACATCGATGCCGACCTGCTCGGCCTCGGCAAGCTCCTGGGTAGATTACGGCCGGACGTAACCTACCCCGGCGATCCAGGTATCACACGATTCAAACGCGAACGTCCAGCCTGTCCCATCACTGATGTAGCGACCCTTGACGACGTCTGGATTCCCACCGCCGCCAAACACGGCTGGCTCGCCATCACCCGAGACAGTGCGATCCAGGGCCGACGATCGGAGATCAACGCCGTCCGGGAGAACGGCGCCCGTCTTGTATCGCTCGCCGGCAAGGAGGCGAAAGGCACCTGGGACCAACTGGAGATCGTCATGTGCCAGTGGCGGGCGATCGAAGCCCTCCTGGGCAAGCCCGGCCCCTTCATCTACACCGCGACCCGCACCTCCCTGACTCCGGTCGAGATATCGCCATGATCGGGAGCGGCTCGCTGTAGGGGTGCGGGAACCACCGGCAGTCGCGAGTACGTCACACCCGTCCCAGTGGCGGCAGTTGTCGGCCCGGCCCTCTACAGGGGTCGTTCGGCGCTCCGTGCGCGATCACGCGTCAGATCCGGTCGCCCAGGCCGAGGCGTTCGTGCTCGTTCTGGGCGCGGCGGGCTCAGCCGGCGGCACCATATCGCTTGATCATCTGGGTGGTCGTCCAGCCCACATGGTCAGCGAGCGTCTGTTCGCCGTCGGCGGCGTCGAGCCAAGCGTCGGCGGCAGTGCCGCGAGCCAGTTGACGAACGCGACGCCCGCCTTGCGGTACGCGGTCCGGGTCTCGTGACTGCGTCCCGCGGTCGCGAGGCTTTGGTCCCATCCGTCGAGCAGGAGCCGTCAGACGGGATCTGCCCCTTCGATGATCTTAACCATAGCTAAGGAATGGCGCGCGGCGCGCGCAGCTGACCCGGAGAGATTCGACCGTAGGCTCCTTCCGCTTCGGATTGAAGATTGCGAGAGGCCCGGCCTGCTACGTACGGTGGTCAGTATCGATCTATTCGGTCTGCCGGCAGATGCCACCCGAACTCTCCTCCTTGAACGCATCGACCACGCCTTGTCGAACCGGGCGAAACCTTCCGCCATGATGGCCTCGCGCGACGCCGACATCGAATATCAGATCCTCGACGACGACGTGTTTGACCTGGTAAACAATGACATTGGCTTCGAAAAGCTGCGGGCATGGGCTTGGATGACGGAGAGGTTTCCGCCCGAATAGGCCTGTGAGGGCCCAGGCTGGCCGCATCCAACGCGCTGAACGCTGCGATCGTTGCCTGCAACCGCGGGTATCTCCAGGCAGTATCAGCGGGTCGTCATGGCCTTGAGTTGCGCTGGCCGCCGAAGCGATCGACTGGCTCCGCCGCGGTCTGGCCGAGCACGAGGGTGGGCTGCCGACTGATCGCTTTCGTGACCTGCTGGTCGACCTGGAGATCGGCGCTGGTGACCGGGCGGCCGCTGTAGTCCTGCACAGGGACGACTTCGCATGTCGGCCCACGGTGTGTGCTTACCGGGCTGCTCGACACCGGCCGGCGATACGTGGCGGACACCGGACTCGCCGAGTGGGCGACGTCCGTTCAGCGCGCGCGGGTCTACCGGCGACCGGCCTTCGCTGGCGGCTTGGTGGCTGTCCTGCTCGCCGAGGGCGATGCCGACCAGGCGTGGAGAGTCGGTCTCCACAACTTTGACGTGCTCTTCGAACGAAGGCTCGTCCAGATCGTGGAGCCGCGGTGGACTAACCACCCGGCCGATGTGCTGGCGCCCTACCGCACGCTGATCGAGGCCCGCGTCCTCACCACGGCGGACAAGTGCAGCTACCGAGCAGCGGCCCGCCTGTTCCGTGACCTCCGTGCTGCCTGCCTCGCCATCGGCGACGCCGCCGGGTTCAGCGCCTACATCGGTCAGCTACGTACCGAATACAGGCGCCTGCCCACCTGCATCGCCCAGCTCGACGCGGCTGTCCTGTAACCACGCCGTTCGGTCCGGACGGGCATGGACGTCTGATCGGCGGGGGTTTGGGCGCCGAACCCAGCAAGACTCGAACCCAATGTCGCAGGTCGACGCGCTGCAGTCTCTGGCCGTGTTCGGGTGTCCACCCCTACCCGGCCACTTAAAGTGCAGATCACGACATATGTCGATCTTTGCTGGCAAGGTTTGAGTGCGCCCGGCAGGGATCGAACCTGCGACCTGGTGCTTAGAAGGCACGGCTCGATGCTCCCGGTGGCAGGCCACGCACCGGCCGCGACATCCACCGGCGTCCGTGGTCGTCCGCCGGCTTGGCTGCCGGACGCGCCCTCGCGTCGGCCCTCAGTAGAACGCCTCGAAACCCAGAAGCTGCTCGTCGCCACGGTGCCACACCGCAGCCGCATAGGTGAGATCGTGGTCGTCGCCCCTCGCGCCGCACTGACCCGGAACCCCGAAATGGCGCCGCATCTACTCTCAACGATGCGCCGCGTCGTTGAGAGTAAGCCACTGCAAGGGGCGACCGAAGCCATAGAGCAGGACAACGCGTGCATCGGCAAGGCGCCGCTCCACCTCGTCGACATCGGCCCATTGGCCGGCGACACGGCGCCACTCCCCCCCCGTGTCATCCCACAGGCGGTCACCAAGCACCCGGTTCCGCGGCTGTCGGTTCCCCATCACCCCACAGTCGCACAACCTCCGCGAGCCGCCAGGGGAAGGCCCCACCGCCCGAGCGTCCTCACCATCCGCGGGAATCTTGAATCTACTCGGAACGCTCTCGACGGGTACCACAGACAGCCTCGCCGCTGGGAGCCGCGAGAAGGCTGCCCACAGTTCGGATGTCCACCCCTACCCGGCCACTTAAAGTGCAGGTCACGACATATGTCGATCTTTGCTGGCAAGGTTTGAGCGCACCCAATCAGCACTAATGCGAACCTGAACCTGCAGGTCAACGGCCCGACCGTGTCCGTCGAGCCCGCCCACGCGAAGACCCGCCGGGCCGGCTACGCCGGCGACCGGAACGCTGGGCGCTCCTGAGCCACGGCGGAGCGTCCGGGCTCGGAATCGCTCGGAAGGT
>NZ_CDWRCK010000184.1:0-8686 GCF_977927595.1 Frankia sp. CcWB3 | reverse complement strand
CCGTCACCTACAGCAAGATCACTAAAGCAGGTGAATGTTTACCCAAGGGGGTGCTGCATCGTGACGTCAAGATGGACAATATTCTCTTTGATGTCGCCGACACGCTGAAGGTCACCGATTTCGGTATCGCGACGATCTTCGCGGGGACGGCCGCGACCGCCAGCGCTGTCGTCGGCACCCCGAAGTACATGGCACCCGAGCAGATCTCCGGCGACCGTCTGGGCCCTGCCACCGACATCTACGCCCTGGGAATCGTTCTCTATGAGCTGTTCACCGGGGCGCCGCCATTCCAGCAGCTGTCGTTGCCGGCTCTTTACCTGCAGCATCTGAACACGCCTCCCGACCCGCCGGCCGGTGTGCCGCCCATGGTGGCCGAGGTCGTGATGCGTGCCCTGGCGAAGGACCCGGGGCAGCGCCACCAGGACGCCCACTCGTTCGCTCTCGACCTCGCGCATGCGGTCACCGAGACCCTCGGCCCGGGCTGGGTCGGTCGCTCGGGCTTCGCTGTCCGGCTCGCCGACGACCTGCGCGAGGCCACGGAACGAAGCCCCGCATCGGCGGCGACGCATCCCGCGTCTCCGGCTCCGCCTGCTCCGTCCGCGCAGGAACCCGCGCAACCATCGACGACAGGGCCGGCCGAGATGCCACAGCCGGCCTTCGCCGCGCCCGCGCGCTCCCCTCGGACCCAGACAGCCGCGGATCACACAGCCACCGCCGATCATGGCTCCGACGCTCTGGCGGAGCCCGATCAGCTCGCCACCGTCCGCCCCTGGGCACAGGGCTGGGATCCGTCGGCGGATGGCCAACCGGGCGCCACGGCATCTACCGCTTGGCCGCGGTCCGGGAAACAGAGGAAGTCGAAGAAGCCGACGGAGAACAGGGGCAGACCGGCCAGGTCTCGGTCTCGCCGGGTCCGCTGGGTGCTCGTCGCTGTTCTGCTGCTCGCCGCGATTCCCGCGGTCGCCCTCGCTATCATTGCCACCGCCGGGGAGTCCGACCAGCCGAACCACCGCCGCCAGTCGGTCAGCGTCACCGTCTCTCCCCGAAGCCAGGCGACGACGCCTACGCTGCCCGCGTCCCTTCAGGCCCGTCACCGGGAAATCTACAATATGCTCGACCCGTACCAGATAGATCTGGGCACCTGCGAGGCCCGGACAAATCTGGAAGGAGAGCCGTGGAACGCCTGGGCAGCAATAAGCTGTAAGACGACCGCGGGCTACTTCCGGATGCAGTTCCTCCGGTATGGAGTCGAAATGAAATAACTTGCGCGTTTCAAACCCTCCACAGGCCTGTGACCTGCGATGATGCTCTCGATCGCGTATTTGTTACTTCATTACGTCCCCTATCTCCGGGACTCTCACCTGCTGGAGTATCTGACGGTCGCCACGCGGTCGCTTGCCGCTCATGCGGAATGCAACCAGGCAGTGAATGGATGGTGGTACGCGCAGGTCGGGGGAAACTCGGTCGGTCGTAGAGTCTGCGGCCTACTGCCCGGTGGCCTCTTCCAGATCAACTGGTCCTTCGATGCCGAGCGCATCGTCGCGATTCACGAGAATCTGGTTCCGGGAGTCGTCCTCACGTGGTGGAAAGAGCACGCATGCCTCATCCGCGGCGCGTGCTGACCATGGCACACCAGCCGTCGTCGGTCGACTGGAACGCGGGGCAGAGCAGCCAGGCACCCGCCCTGCGCCGCGTTCTCCGCACAGACCTGGGAGCCGCGGGCTGTGCCGGGTCCCGTTGGCGCGGCCAGGCTGTCGACCGTGTCCAGTGCTTGATCAGGTCTGGTGGCGGCCGGTGAGCGGTGTGGCGGATCCCGTGAGCGGCGCTGTCGACAGTGACGTGTTCAACCGACTGGTCGACCGGCTCGCGGCCGAGAACCCAGGTCCGGACGGCGGGGCGTCCGACGAGCTGGCGGACCTGTTCGCGGTGGTGCGGCGGGTGGTGCTGCGCCGGGATGAGCCGATGCGTGTCGCGGTCGTCGGGCGGATCAAGGCGGGGAAGTCCACCGCGGTGAATGCCCTGTTGGGGTACGAGGCGGCGGCCACCGGGCGGCTGGAGCTGACCTTCAACGTCCAGGAGATGCACTACAGCGACGTCCCCGCGATGATCGTCCACCGGCGGGACGGGCGGCGCGAGCGGCACCCGGTCGAGCTGCTCGAACGGCTGACCACGCGGGACGGCACGCCGGACGAGCTGCTCGCTGACATCCGCAAGGTGGAGGTGGGCCTGCCGATCCCCATGCTGCGGCGGTTCCGGCTCGTCGATACTCCGGGCCTGGGGAGTGTGCACCATACCGACTCGGCGAACACCCTGGCGGCGCTGGGCATCGCCGACCCGGCCGAGCAGGCCGTGGCGGAGCGGGTGCTGGCGGCCTCTGGCGGGGACGCGCGGCGGGTGCACGCGGAGAGCATGGTCGAGCTCGACCGGGCCGACGCGATCGTCTATCTGTTCAGCCGCGCGCTGTCGGACGAGGGACGGGCAGCGGTCGTCGACTTTCTCGGCGAGGCCGCGGCTGCGGTGACCCCGATCAGGGCGTTCGGTGTGCTGACCCGATGTGACCAGTACTGGCCGCCGCCGCCGGGGCCGGACCGGGACCTGCTTGGGTTCGACCCGATGGCCGCGGCAGGCGTCGTCGCTGCCCGCTACGCCGCCGATCCGGGTCTGCGCAGGCTGTTCCACAGTGTGCTCCCGGTCGCCGGCCTGGCAGCCGCCGGCGCCCAGACGCTGCCCGACGACGCCTTCGCCGTGCTGGCCGATCTGGCCGCCATCGAGCCCCCGCGCCTGGCCCGGGTCCTGGCCGACGCCGACCGGTTCACCGCCCCGAGCTGCCCCGGGATCGATGTCCCCCAGCAGGCGCGGCAGTGGGTGCACGGCCGGCTGGGCGGCTGGGGCGTGCTGCTCGCAGCCCGGTATCTGCGCGATGGGCTGGGCCCCGAGGCCCTGCGCGCCCAGCTTGTGCGGGACAGCGGGGTGGCGCAGCTGCGTCGCGTCCTGACTGGGCACTTCGGTAACCGGGCAGATCTGATCAGGATGGACGGCGGGCTGCGTGACGTCGACGCGGTGCTCGTCCGCACCCGGACCAGGGTCGTACGGGCCGGCCGGCTGGTGCCGGAGATGGTCGAGGACCTGGCGGAGGAACTGGAACGGGCCCGTGCCGAGGAGCCGGCTTTCCACGAGCTCGATCTGCTGGCCGCGCATTACCGGGGCGATCTCGACCTGACGGCGGCGGAGGCCGAGGAGGTGCTCCGGGTGACCGGCGAGCACGGCCGGGGCTGCGCCGACCGGCTTGGCCTGCCCGCCGCGGCCACCCCGGCGGAGCTGGTCGCCGCCGCGGAACGGCGCGTCCAGGTGTGGGCGCGCCGGCAGGCCGACCCGACTCTGGACGCGGCGACCCAGGGCGCGGCCCGCACCCTGCTGGGCTGCTACAGCCGGCTGCGGCAACGCGCGGCCGACGCGGCCGACCTGATCGCCCGTGCGCGGGCTCTGCTCGCCTACGACGAACACGCCGACGGCGAGACGGCGGACGACTCGGAGATGGCGGAAAACGAGGGGACGGGGAAACGATGAAGGGGTCCATCAGGACAGCACCGGCGGGGGGCTCGCGATGACCGGCCTGCTGCGCGGGCTGGCACGGCGGCGCGGGCCGGAGAGTGGCCACGACACCGACGGCGTTCCGTCCTGGGTGGTCGACCGGCTGGTCGCGCTCACGCGCCAACTCGACGCCCTGGCCCGCCAGATCGATGCGCTCGTCAGGGCCGGCAACCGGCACCTCGATCAGACCGCTTCGGCCCGGAGCGGCGCCGCGGCTCCCGTCGCCGCGGCTCCCGTCGGGGTCGTCTCCCGTCCCGGGGACGGGGACGGGTTCGCAGAGCCTGGCGCGCAGGAGCCGCATCCGGTGGCCCTGCGGGTCATCGACGTGCTGGACCGGCTGGACGTGCTGGTCGGGCAGGTCGGCTCCGCGCCGCTGGACCCGGCCGCGCTGGCGTGGGTGCGCCAGTCCCTCGCCGATCTGCTGCCGGTCTGCGAGGTGCATCCTGTCCGGGACGAGGGCCCGGCCGACCCGCGGCGGCACGAGGTGCTGAACCGGCGCCCGGCCCCGGACACCGCCGGGCGTGACCTCACCGGGCACATCGCGGCGACCATCCGCCCCGGCTACCGCTGGCGTGACGACCTGCTGCGGCCGCAGCAGGTGACCGTGTTCGGCCATCCCGAGGCCGAGGCCGCCGCGACGACCGCAGTGACCGACACGGGAGCACCGGCATGACCGAAACCAGCCTGCCGATGCCTGGGATTCCCAGGGCTGTCGAGAAGTCCCCGGAGAGCAGGGAAGGAACCGAGGCCGCGAGGAGCTCCGGACTCGACACGGTCCGGCGCGCGGTACTGGAGCTGTCCGACGAGGTCGAGGTGGCCACCGCCGATCTCGTCGGGGCGGGCGTGCGGCGGCGGCTGCGGGAGGACCACGAGCGGCTGGCGTCCGACCGGCGGCACGTGGTCGTCTGCGGCGAGTTCAAACGCGGCAAGTCCAGCCTGGTCGGCGCCCTGGTCGGCCGGCCGGACCTGTTCCCGTCCGACGTCGACGTGGCGACGTGTGTGGTCTCCGCGCTTGCCTGGGGGCCCGCCGACCGTGCCTGGGTGCGCCGCCGGGAACCCGCTGCTGGTGGCGGCGGCACGGGTGGGCAAGGCGCCGAGACCGAGGTCGAGATCGGGGTGGACCAGCTCCCGGAACATGTCGTCGAGCAGGGCAACCCCGGCAACCGGCGGCGGGTGGCGGGTGTGCGGATCGAGGCACCTGTGGAGCGGCTCCGCTCCGGCATCGTGATCGTCGACACGCCTGGCATCGGCAGCCTGGACCCGGCCCACAGTGCGATCACCCGCAGCCACCTCGGCCGGGCCGACGTGCTCGTCTTCGTGGTGGACGCGGTGGAGCCGCTCACCACTGGCGAGCTGCGGTTTCTGCGGGAGGCGCTGGAGGCCTGCGACACCGTCCTCACCGTGGTGACGAAAACCGACAAGGTCCGGGACCCGCAGATCGTTGTCCGGGACACCCGCACCAAGATCGCAGGCCTAGCCGGGGAGCACGGGTCGGAGAGCCCCGTGTTTCCTGTGTCGACCTACCGCCGGCTGGAGTACCTGGAGGAGCTGGGGTCCGGGATGCCGGACCCGGGGCCGGACACCAGATCCGGGTTCTCCGAGCTGGAAGAGGCTCTGTGGGAGGGCCTCGGCGCGCGTACCGAGGCCGCGCGGCTCGACCGCGCCCTCGACGGCTTGCTGGGCGCGCTCGCCGCGGCCCAGGCCACGCTTCGCGACGAGCTGCAGATCATGGACGACGATGCGCCCTGGCAGCGGGCCACCGCCGACCTCGACCAGGCTGAGGAACGCCTGCGGCACCTGACCGCCGCGGAGGCGTCCTGGCACAGCGTGCTGGAGGCGATCTGGGCCGAGCGGATCCCCCCGGTCCGGGATGCCTTGGCGGCCGACTTCGCGGCGGCGGCGCAGGCCCTCGCCCTGGCCGGCATCGCTCCGACCGGTTTCGCCGCGGCGGATGGCGCCGAACCGGGTGCGGAGATCGAACGGCTCCGGGCGGCCGCCGTCGAGTGCACCCGCACCCTCGCCACCGCGGCCGACCAGGCTCGGCGCGCTGTCGCTGTCATCGCCCGGAACGCCTACGAGACGCTGGCCGCCCACACCGGCACGGCCAGCCCGGCCGGCGGTTCCGTCGACGGCTCCAGGCATCTCCCACCGACCAACGCGGACACCCTTGGCATCGAGGCCGGGAGTCTGGTGGACGCAGCCGACATCCCGGTGCCCGACACCGACGAGATCGTCCGGGCGGCCCGCGAACAGCGGGTGACACTGCGTGAGCGTATGAAGATAGTCGCTGGTGCGGTCACCCGGAACACGCCGCCGGCCCAGATCGCCTCCCTGCTGGTCAGGTTCGTGATGGGCCGCGGCATGGCCACGGCTTTCGGCGGGCCGGTCAGCTCCTTCGGGGCGGAGTCGTCATCCTCCGGCGGCCCGTTCCAGTCCCTGAACACGGTGATCGAGCTGGGCACCGCCTTCCAGGACGCCTTCCAGGATGTCAGGACGCAGCTCGACCAGCGCCGCGCCGCCTCCACCCGCGCCGTCCAGGAGCTGCGGCGCAGCCTGCACGACCAGGTCGTGACGGCCACCAGGAGCGCCCTGGAGACCTTCGACGTAGGTGCCGCCCATGCCCGGCTTCGGGTGGAGCAGCAGTTCGCCGACCTGCTGGGTGCCGAGCTGGACGCGCTTGGCGCGACCCGGCGCAGGTTGCGGGAGAGTCACGCCGCCACCGGGCAGGCCCGCGACGAGCGCCGCGCCGTGCTGATTGACCGGCTGGCCGTCGGCCAGCACCTGCTCGACCGCGTCGACGCGCTGGCCGTCCGATGACGGTCACTCCCGGCCTGGTGCTGGGCATCGACTTCGGCACCTGGAACTCCGCCGTCGTCATCGGCCGGCCAGACGGCTCCGTGCTCACCATCCGTGACCCGTCCTCGTCCTACGGCCAGACCTCGTTCCGTACCTCGGTCTGCGGCCGGCCGGACGGCAGCCTGGCGGTGGGAGCGGCCGCGGAGCACCAGCGGCAGCAGTACCCGCAGTACTACCGCGCCGAGTTCAAACGCGAGTTTGGCACGGACATCCCCAGCATGCTGGGCGCCCGTGTCCTGCAGCCGCACGATCTCGCCGCCGAGGTCCTGCGATTCCTACGCACCTGCGCTGAGGAACGCATCGCCGGCGAGGGCGAGCCGGAGCAGGTGGTCATCACCGTCCCGGCGAGCTGGCAGCGGGCCAGACGCGACCTGATGCGCCGCACCGCCAAGGTCGCTGGATTCGACCCGGCCCGCACCAAGCTCGTCACGGAGCCGTCCGCGGCAGCGCTGCACGCCCTGAGCAGCACCCGCCTCTCCGAGACCGGGCTGCCGGTGCTGGTCTACGACCTGGGCGGCGGCGCCTTCGACCGGGCGATCCTGAGGCTCGTCCGGGAACGCCTGCCGCAGAGCGTGAAGGTGCTGGACGGGGACCCCGACGACGAGGACGTGCTGCGCCGCCGCATCCTGCTGCGGGAGGACTGCGAACGGCTGAAGTGCACGCTCGCCACCCAGCCAGAGGCCTACCAGTTTCTCACCGTCCTCGACCCGCCGGAGCCGTTCACCCTCACCCGCGGTCAGCTGGCCGAGGCCGTAGGCCCGCTGATCGACCGGACCCTGGCCGAGTGCGACCTGATCCGCGCCACCGCCGAGCTGAGCTGGGACCAGATCATGGCCGTGGTGCCCGCCGGCGGAAGCTGCCGGCTGCCGACCGTCACCGAGCACATCCAGCGACACACCGGGCGCCCGGTCGTCCAGGTGGACGACCCGGACATGGCGGTCGCCCTCGGCGCGGTCGCCGCTGCCCGCCGCCTCGCCCGGGAGAGCAAGCACCCCGACCCGCTGCCTTCGTCCGCACGGCGTCCAGCCTCACCCTCCCCGGCCGAACCGTCTCCCAGCCAGACCAGCACCAGTCGGCTCGCCGCAGCAGCTCCCGCAGCAGCAGAGCCGGCCTGTCTCCCAGCCAGACCAGCACACCCGACAGGCCGCGGACCGGGCCGCTACATGGACCCCGCAGCAGTACGTCGACGAGGTCGTCCGCCGCGCCGAACAGCGCAGGAACATCCGCATGGAGACTCTTCTCGCCGGCACACGGGCTGTCGTCTACCATTTTTCGTCCACCGTGCAGAGATTCAGAAGGCCGACCGCCAGGATCAGCGAGACCACGGCTATCACGCTGGCGATGGTGGTGGCGGAAAATGTAACGTACGAATTGGCGTCAAAATGTTGTTCGGAACTGAAGAACTATGCCGCCCAGTATTTTCGGGTGAGTCTCATGGACGAGCATGTACTGATGCCGCGCCTGGTGGCCAGATCGATTGACATGAAAGTTTCGATGCTCCAAAGTCCCGGCAGCCTGAAGGCGACCGTAAGCCCCGCCTTCGTGAATGTGACAGAAGGCAGTGTGACTGTTGTTGGCAGCCAGACGACGCTGTATGGGGCTTCACTCAAGAAAGCTCTCAACAACATCCTGCCGGGATTTTGAGGAAGGGCGGCGGGACCGATGCTGCCGGGCCGGGGACGGTACGGCGGAACAGGACATGCCCGCGCCGGGGTCCGGGGCTGCGATGATCGGGATGGCGGTCGCATGAGTCGGGGAAGCGGGAGCGGGCAGGTATTGCGGGCCCTTGCCCAGCTGGCTGCGGAGGTGATCGAGCGCCGCCGGGAGGCCGGCGGCCGGCCTGGGGCAAGCGGTGTCCGACCGGGAACCCATGAGACCGGAACGCCTGCCTCCGGGACCTGCGGGCGAGACGTGGCGGAGGGAAGGGGCGGCGGGGCGAGGCCCCAGAAGCCTGCGGAAGCAGCGCGGATCGCCGGGCGCTGGTGCTCCCTGGAGCGGGTGAGCCCGGGGTCCGGCGGGCTGCGGGATTTCTATCTGGACATCGTCATTGGGCCGGACGGGCTCTTCCGGGGCAGCCATGCGGGGTATTTCTGCGTCGACGTGCCGGTGTTCGGCCCATTCGGGGTTCCAGCGCGGGACTGCCGGCGCGGGGATCGGCTGTACCCGGCACACGGCCGCCTCGACACGGCGTCCGGGCGCGGCCGGATCGTGCTGGCCGATACCGGGTCTTCGAAGTTAA
>NZ_CDWRCK010000183.1:5455-9398 GCF_977927595.1 Frankia sp. CcWB3 | reverse complement strand
TCTTTTTTGGGATGGCCACCGGGTGGACCCGGTCATCACCGGTCCGGACGTCGTATCGTTGAGGGTTGTGGCATCACCGCACCATGGTGGACCCGGGTGAACCTGGACCGACGTACATATGCAACATCCGAAGCACAGCCGACGATTTCGGGCGCCGTGGTGTCCGCGTCGGAAGCCCGGCGGCCTGCGGGCGCATCCGGATCACGAGGGACCCGCAGCCGCGACCGCGGTACATGCGGGATGAAAGGGAAGTCGCCGGTCATGCCGAGGGAAGACAGAGCCAGTCAGCGAGGCGGGACGACGCCGTTCGCGTCCCCACACCCGCAGCGGCGTGATCGGGACGCTTCAGGTGATCGTGGCGTGCCGACAGAGGGACGTCGCGCCGGGCGCACGGTGCGTGGCGATGCCCCGAGTGTAAGGCGGGGCGGTGGATCCGGGACCGGCGCGTCGCGCGGACAGGGCGGCTCCTCCCAGGGTGTGGGCCAGGGTGCGCGCGGCGGCGACCAGAGTGCGCGCCAGGGTGCGCGCGGCGGCGGGCAGAGCGGTGCGCGGGGTGGAACGCGGGGTGGGGCGGGCCAGTTCCGCCGCGGCCCGGAGGGCCAGGGCCGGCCGGACCGCTCCAGGGGTTCGGACTCCAACACCCGGTACGGCAACACCCGGTACGGCGGATCGCCGCGTGCGGGCGATGCGGGATCCGGTAGTTCCTCCAGCTCCTCTTCCTCCTCGGCTTCCTCGTTCGACCGCCGCCCGGGTGGGGCTCGGCGTCCGGAGGGGACTGGCGCTGGGCGTGCCCCGGCGGCTGGCGGTGAGCGATTCTCCCGAGCCGACGGCCCGCGCGGTGACCGGGGCGCGAACGGAGCCTCCGCCCGCAACCGGGGTGCCGCCGAGGCAGCTTGGCGCGAGCGTCGAGGTCGGCCGGGCGCGGAGGAGACCGGTCGGTCCGGAAGGCCGACTAGCCGTCCCGACCACGGCAGACCGGGGCGCGACTCCTCGGTATTCCATCGGCCCGAGCAGGCCCGGGCCAGCAGCGACGGCCCGCAGCCCCGGCACGACGGCCCTGAACGGCCGACTCACGGCAGAGTCTGGCGTTCCGATGGCGACCGTCCCGCGGGTACGCGCTCGGCCGGCCTGCGGCCCGGCGGCGATCGAGGCCGGGAGTCCCGGGAGACGCGGGAGTCCCGGGACACCAGCGGTGGAGGGGCCCGCCGCGACGGCGCCGCTCGCGCCGAGCACCGCGGCCGGCCGTTCACCGAGGCTTCCAGGCCCGGGGGCGGCGGCCCCCGCGGCGGCCGTCCGACCGGGCCGGGCCGGCCCGACAGAACCGACCGGGCTGGCCGGACAGATCAGACTGAGCAGGGCAGCCGGCGGGCCCGGGTGCCGGCTCCGCCACTTCCCGACGAGGCCCGCGCGGACCTGCTGGACCACGACGTGCGCCGCTCCCTTCGGGGGCTGCCGTCGTCACTCGCCGACACGATCGCCCGCCATCTCGTCGCAACCGCCCTGCTGCTCGACGACGATCCCGCCCGCGCGCTTGCCCACGCCCGCGCCGCCGCCGATCGAGTGCCACGCCTGCCCGCGGTGCGCGAGGCGGTCGGTATCGCGGCTTACCACGCGGGGGAGTACGCGACGGCCCTGGTGGAACTTCGGGCCGCTCGTCGGATGGACGGTTCCGCGCACAACCTGCCGCTGATGGCGGACAGCGAACGGGGGCTGGGCCGGCCGGAGCGTACCGTCGCCTACCTGCGGGATCCGCAGATCGACCAGCTTGATCCGGCCGCTCGGGCGGAGATGCTCATCGTCGTCTCCGGGGCCCGCCGGGACCTCGGTCAGCCGGAGGCCGCCGTCGTGTTGCTGCGGGATCTGGCCACGGCCAAGACGCCGCCCGCGCCGTGGACCGCCCGTCTTTGGTACGCCTATGCCGAGGCGCTGCTTGCCGCCGGTCGTCCCGAGGAGGCCGCACGCTGGTTCACCTCCACGGCGGCGATCGACGAAGGAGAGACTGACGCTGACGCCCGCGCGTATCTGATCATGACTGGTCGGCCTCTCCCCGAGGAGAGCGAGGAGGCTGCGCGGGACGGCGTGGATCTCCTGCTCTCCGATCGGGCCGATCCCGGCGCGGACGCCGGGACCGAGGCGAATACCGAAGCGAATGTCGATCAGGACGTTACCGACCATGATCTTACTGATCATGGTGACGCCCCTGGCCCCGGCCTCGAGACCGAGGGGACGAAGACCGAGGGGTAGGACCGTCCGGCCGAGGGCCACTCCGCCCGCGGTATCCGTGGGTCTGCGGGGAGGTGGGTCCGCGGTGGAGACGGACCGTACCTACGCCGGTCATGCGTACGCCGGTCAGTCGTCGAGTGGACGCAGCACGAGTCCGGTGCGCGGCTTCGGGGTGAACAACGTCGACTTGCGCGGCATCCGCTCGCCGGCCTCGGCGACGGCCGCCACATCGGCGATCGGGGTGGGGTTGAGCAGCAGCGCGGTACCTCCCGCCGCAGCCGCCGCGGCGATCGCGGCCGGCGCGTCGTGGTGGTAGTCGACCACGCCCACCGTGTCCGTCAACCCCCAGACGTCCACGATCAACGCAAGATGAGTGACGGTGACGTCGAGTCCACGGAAGGCCGCCGACCGCTCGGGGGGCAGACTACGCGCGAGCAGGTCGGGGTCGGGCTCGGTGAGCAGGTAGGCCGCGGTGCCGTTGGTGACCACGAATGCGTGCCCGCCCTGCCCGGCCTTGGCCAGCTCCTCCACCAGCGCGTCCGGGTCCGCGCCTGCCGGCCCCACGCCACCGGCATCCCCGGCAGTGGTACCACCTCCGGCAGCGGTACCGCCCTCGCCGGGCCCGGCGAGCTGACGCACGGTGAACACCTCGGCGGCCCGCCGCACTGCCTCGGCGAGCCCGAGACCACGCACCACCCGGTGGATGGCGTGCACCTGGGGCCCCGAGACGGTCGCGTCGACGAGGAAGGCCAGGCCGAAGTCCCAGGGACCCGAACCATCCCCGGCGGCGTGCCGTTCCGCCTGGTACTGGCGGTAGGTGGCGTACCGATGGTGGCCGTCTGCGATCACCGCGCGCCGGGGCAGCAGGTCCGCGGCGATGGCGGTGAGGACCGCCGGATCGTCGATGGCCCAGAGCCGGTGCGTCACCCCGTCGCCCGTGGACGTCTCCACCAGTGGCGTCGTGGCGACCACCATCGAGACCACCCGGCTGGTCTCGCCGCCGCCGGCGTAGAGCAGGAAGATCGGTTCCAGGTTCGCGCGGGTCGCGCGGGTCAGCGCCAACCGGTCTGAGACCGGGCCCGCCATGGTGTTCTCATGCGGGAGGATGATCCCCGCATCCGGATCGGTCAGCGCGACCGCCCCGATCAGCCCGCGCTGGGCATGGCCGGCCTGCTCCTCCTCGTAGACGTAGACGGAGGCCTTCTCGTCGCGACGCAGCACCCCGCTGTCCAGCCATGCCCGCAGCGTGCGGGCGGCCCCGTCGTAGTCCTCCCCGGGGAGGATGAGCCGTACCACGTTGTGCTCGTCGCGCGCCTGGAGTTCCGCCCGCTCGGCGTCGTCGATGACGTCGTAGGGCGGGGAGGTCAGCGGGGCGAGGTCCGGCCCGGAGGACGGAAATCGTGCGGCCCGGAACGGGGCGAGCACGAGACCCGCCGGGGCGGGAACGGGACGATCGGCGTCAACCATGAGCCGCATCGTAGGGCCCCGAGAGTGCGGACCCGGTGTGACCCGGGAGTGCCCTCGCCACTGACCGCCCGTGTTCCGGCCGGCCCAACCGGGCGAGAGGAACATTTCACCACCTTTACGTAGTGCGAGCGTGCCATCGGAGCGGCGGGACGGTGGACAGCGCACACCTGATCGTTATGGGGATCTCGAGGTACGTCGGGTGGCTTTGCGGCGACACTGGAGCTGCGGACCTCGAGGATGTGCCTGGTGCCTG
>NZ_CDWRCK010000183.1:0-4782 GCF_977927595.1 Frankia sp. CcWB3 | reverse complement strand
CGGTGGCGGACGGAGTGATTCCGGATCCGGAGGTGTTCCTCGGGTGAGAGGCGGTGATGCGCACCGAGGGCGCCACGGTGCGGCGGAGCCCGGCGCGAGGCCCGTGCCCGGTGCTCAGGATTGGCGAGGCGACAGATGATCATCCGTGTAGTGGAGGTGAAGATGTCCGAGGAGACCGGCCCTCCGGGGGATGTACCGGACGAGATGCCCGGTGGGCTGCCCGCCCGCGGACGACGTGATAGATCCAGCTCGGTGCCGTCCGAGGTGACGTCCTGGGGGGATGACGGTGCGGACCGGTCCCGGCCGGGACCGGCGGGTGAGGTCTACGACTGGTACACCCGGGGGATGGCGCTGCTCGGCCACGGGGACGCCAATGCCGCGGTGCAGCTGCTGGCCCACGCCGTCGCGGCCGAACCCGCCTCGCCGAGCGTGCGGGAGGCGCTGGCCCGGGCGCAGTTCACCGCCGGTCAGTACGGCGCGGCCCGGGAGACCTTCGCCTGGATCGTGGATCGGCATCCCACCGACGACTACGCCCAGTTCGGCCTCGGGTTGTCCGCCCGCAAGATCGGTGATCTTCGGGTGGCCGTGGAGCATCTGGCGCTGGCCGTGGCGATGCGTCCCGACATCCGACACTACGATGTCGCGCTGCGTGGCGCCCGCGCGGCGTTGGCCCGAGCGTGACCCGGCCGGCCGCCGTGCCCGCGGACGAGACCACGTCAGCCAGCTCTTCGTCAGCCAGTTCTTCCGCGGTCTCCTCCGCTTCGTCGTCTTCCGTGTTTTCTGGTTTCTCCGTGCCTTCCGGTGGCTTCCCCGGGCCGTTGCGTGGGACGGACCGGCCGCTGGCCGATCTGTTCGACGTCGCCCTGATGGATCTTGACGGTGTCGTCAACCGTGGGGGCACCGCCGTGCCGCACGCGGCGGACACCATCGCCGCCGCGGGCCGCCGGGGGATGCGCACGGTGTACGTCACGAACAACGCACTGCGCCCGCCGGCCGAGGTCGCCGCCCGCCTGCGCGGCTTCGGCGTACCGGCGCAAACCGAGGACGTCGTCACCTCGGCGCAGGCAGCGGCGCACGTCCTGGCTGAACGGCTGGGCACCGGATCCCGGGTGCTCATTACCGGAGGGCGGGGACTTCGACAGGCGGTGACGGAGGAGGGCCTGGTCCCGGTGGACTCGGCCGAGGACGATCCGGCGGCGGTGGTCCAGGGGTTCGACCCGGATCTCACCTATGCCCGCCTCGCCGAGGCGGCCTATGCCATCCGGGCCGGAGCACTGTGGATCGCCAGCAACGCCGATCGCACCGTGCCGACCGAGCGGGGCGTCGCGCCCGGCAACGGATCCGTCATCGCCTTCCTGCGGGCCGCCACGGACCGCGAGCCGGTGGTGACCGGCAAGCCCGAGTCGGCGATGCACCGCGAGTCGATGCGGCGCAGCGGAGCCCGGACACCCCTCATCGTCGGTGACCGGCTCGACACCGACATCGAGGCCGGTCACCGGACGTCGACGCCGACCCTGCTCGTCTTCACCGGGGTGACGACCCCCGGGGACCTGCTCGCCGCTCCCGCTCCGCACCGTCCCGACTTCGTCGCCGCGGACCTGCGCGGGCTGCTCCGGGCGGCGCCACCGGTGAAGGCCGTCCCGGAGCTGGGGAACCACGCCTATCGTTGCGGCGTCTGGAGCAGCCGGGTCGAGGAGGGGACGCTGCACTGGTCGGGTGAGAGCCACGGGTCGGGTGAGAGCCACGGGCCGGGCGATGACGCGTCGGGTGGCGATCGTTCGGGTAGCGGTCATTCCGGTGGGAATGCGTCAGACTGGGATGTGCCGGGCGACGACACGTGGAACGGGGACGGCACCGACGGGCTGGACGGGCTGCGGGCCGCCTGCGCCACAGTCTGGTCCGCCCTGGACAGGGGCGTCGCCGTCCACACGATCGCGGCGCGACGCCCGCCGGGCTGCGAGGACCTGATGGCTCCGGCGCCCCGGGCGCTGGAGCCCGTGGCGCCCGCCTGAGTCCCGGCGCCTTGGAGCATCGTCGGCGAACAGGCGCATCGTCACAGCAGCGAGCGGACCCGCAGCAGATCCCGCACGCTCGCGTCCACCTTCAGCCGTCCACTGGCCCAGGCGGTCATCGCGGGAAGCCTTCCCTCGGCGACCGCCACCAGGTCGTCGCTGTCCAGCGTTAGGATGATCTGGCGTCGTCGCGGGTGCCCTCGCCGATGTGCCGCAGGCAGCCGTCACGCAGCTCCCCGGAGAAGACGGCATCGAGATCGGGGATACGGCAGACGATGACGCGATCCGGGGCACGCGGGGGACGGCCGTCGGCGGAGAGCCCATCCAGGCGGGCGGCGAGAGCATGGAGCGCGGCCTCGCACTGCGACCTGTCGGCCATCCCGGCCGGTCCTCCTCTCGGCCTGTTCGACCTGTGCCCCTCTCGGCCCGGCGTGTCCGGGACACTAGCGTGGGAGTAGGTGTTCCGGGCGGGACGACCCGCGTGGTGGGCGAGTTTACACCGGTTGCGAGCCGATCTCCGGTGGTCCTGACGGACCCGGGGTGAGGTCCCGGGCCGGCCGAGGGCGGATCCGGCCGGACGAGGAGTGGACAGGACATGAGATTCGTCGCATGACGCACGCCGCCAGGGTCCGTCGCGTCAGCGGCCGTGAGTGCGGGAGGCTGACAACGTGAACACCGAGAATCTGCCCGCCGAGGTTCGCGACGCCCTTGGCCGGCTGGACATGCTCGACGTCCTACCGACGGCCGCGCATGTCGAGGTCTTCGAGGAGATAAACCGCCGGTTGGCCGGGGCACTGGCGGACCTGGATGGGATCGCTGACCAGGTTAAGGGCGCTGACCACGTCAAGGGCGCTGGGGGCGCGGCCGGGCCGGGCGTGCCCGTTCCGGCGCGTTCCGGGGCGCGTCCCACGGGAGGGCCGCGGCCCGGGCCGGGCATGATCCGGCCGGTGCGGTGAGTCGCTCCGGGGTCACGATGTCCCGCCGGACGCGTCTGGACAGCGAACTTGTCCGTCGTGGTCTCGCCCGGTCCCGGGAGCAGGCCGTTGCGGCGATCACCGCGGGTCGGGTGCTGGTCGGCGGCATTCCTGCCACGAAGGCCGCCACGGTGGTCGACGGATCCACCTCCATCGCGGTGACGAAGGGGGACGATCCCGGCTACGCCTCCCGCGGCGCGCACAAACTTCTCGGTGCCTTCGAGGCCTTCGGGGTCCCCGCACCGGAACCGGGGCCGGGTGTCGAAATCCCGCGTTCCACCGGCCCCACGCTGGTCGTGGCCGGTCGACGGTGCCTGGACGTCGGTGCCTCCACCGGCGGCTTCACCGACGTGCTGCTGCGGTACGGGGCGGCCTCCGTCGTGGCCGTGGACGTCGGCTACGGGCAGTTGCTGTGGCGGCTGCGCTGCGATCCCCGGGTCTGCGTGCTCGACCGCACCAACGCCCGGAACCTGACGCCCGCCGAGATCGGTGACCGCGTCGACCTGGTCGTCGGGGACCTGTCGTTCATCTCGCTGGCCCTGGCGCTGCCCGCGCTGCGCGCCTGCGCGGTCCCAGACGCCGATTTCGTGCTGCTGGTGAAGCCCCAGTTCGAGGTCGGCCGGGAGTGGCTCGGGCCAGGCGGGGTGGTGCGCGACACCGCGTTGCACGCCGAGGCGGTCCGCGACGTGGCCACGTCCGCAGCCATGCTAGATCTCGGCGTGCGTGGTGTCACGGCGAGTCCGCTGCCCGGCCCGGCGGGCAATGTCGAGTACCTGCTGTGGCTGGTCGCCGGGGCCCCACCGCTCGACGCGGACGTCCTGGCCGGGGCGATCGCCGCCGGCCCCGCGGGATCGGGGCGTCGGGCATGACGCGGGAGATCCTCGTTGTCACCCATCCCCGCCGCTCGGTGGTCCGGGAGAGCGCCCATTGGGTCATCGAGGGCCTGGCCGCAGCCGGGGTGTCGCCGCGAGTGCTGCGGGACGAGGCGGAGATGCTCGACCTGACCGCCGCCAACATCGTGCCGCACGACGCCGACGCGGCCGTCGGGGTGGAACTGGTGCTGGTCCTCGGCGGCGACGGCAGCCTGCTGCGCGGCGCGGAGCTGGCCCGCACCGCTGACGCCCCGCTGCTGGGCGTGAACCTCGGGCACGTCGGGTTCCTCGCCGAGGCTGAACCCGACGCGCTGGAATCCACCATCGAGCACGTCGTCCGCAAGGACTACACGGTCGAGGAACGCATGACGGTCGACGTCACGGTCCGGCGGCGTGGCGAGGTCACCTATACCGGCTGGGCGCTCAACGAGATGTCCCTGGAGAAGGCCGAGCGCGCTCGGATGCTGGAATGCGTGCTGGAGATTGACGGGCGTCCGCTGTCCCGGTGGGGATGCGACGGGGTGATCTGTTCGACGCCCACCGGATCCACCGCCTACGCCTTCTCGGCCGGTGGTCCGGTGATGTGGCCGGGCGTCGAGGCCCTGCTGGTCGCCCCGATCAGCGCGCACGCGCTGTTCGCCCGGCCGCTCGTGCTGGCGCCGGCCTCCGCGGTCGCCGTGGAGATCCTGCCGCCGGTGCCCGCGGTCCTCTACTGTGACGGCCGGCGGTTCGTCGAGGTGCCCCCCGAGTCGCGGGTCGAGGTGGTCCGCGGCCGCCAACCGGTGCGGCTCGCCGTGGTGCATCCGCTGCCGTTCACTGATCGTCTCGTCGCCAAGTTTGGCCTTCCGGTGGAAGGCTGGCGAGGACGCAACCAACGTGCCTCCCCCGCGTAGCGACTTCGCCGCGACGCGGGGACCCCTGGCC
>NZ_CDWRCK010000182.1:6197-9170 GCF_977927595.1 Frankia sp. CcWB3 | reverse complement strand
CCCGGCCCGCCCGGACCGGGTGCCACCAGCGTCAGGTCCGGGCAGGCCAGCATGGCGCCTGACAGGGGCCAGACCCGTCCCTTCCCGGCACCGGCACCACCGGTGCTGGTGCCGGTGCTGGTGCTGGTGCCGGCGAGGAACGCCCCGGTCAGCCCGAGCAGCCCGAGGACCGCCAGCGGCAGCACCATCCGCGAAACGACCGTCCGCGAAACGACCACGACGTGACACGACGGCCGCTGACACGACGGCCGCTCAGCCTTCCCGACCCGCCGCGGCTGCGTTGCAGCCGGGGGAGCCATCCGCCGCGACCTCAGGACTGGGATTCCCAGCAGCACGGGGATGCCCAGCAGGACAAGCGCGGCGAGCGCCGCCGCCTGGCCCAGCACGGCCCGGTGGGGTGAAGCCCGGTCGTGGTCGATGCGGAGCCGACCGCCGTCGGGCGGCAGCCGGAATCCGGCTGCCCAGCCCCACGCCCGGAACGGAGTCAGCGGCCGGCCTTCCAGCCACGCGTGCCATCCGGCATCCGCCGGTACGGCGAGCACCAGGGAGCGTGCCGGGCCGGACCGGGCGGCGAGGGCGGGCAACCGCTCGCCGGAGGCCAACCGGCGTACCGAGGAGGGCGCTGGCGGCAGCGGCGCCGAGAGGAGGAGAGGAGCACCCGGCGCTGTACCGATCGGGCGGGCTGTCCGCTTCGTCGCCGCGGGAGCGGCGTGCCGCGCCACCGGCTCACGACGATCAGCCCGATCGGACTCCATCACCCAGGCCAGGGGTCCGCCCGCCCACCCGGATGCGTCCGGTCGCGGCGCACCGGTCCCACCGGGCTCTCCCGAAGCCGTCGCACCACGGGCCGGAACGGCGGGACGCCAGAAGATCGCCCCCGGGCGGGGACGATCCCGGATCAAGGACGGCGTCGCGTCCAGTCGGGCGACGAGCTGAGAGGCCGAGTCGGCCGTGGGTACGGCGACCGATGTCACGCCCAGAAACGGGAGCCAGCCGGCTGCCCGGCCACCGTTGGCGGCGAGGTCCGCGACCATGTCGGCGAGGAACCGACTGGACCGCCGCGGGGTGCGGGCGCCGGTCTCGGGAAACGTCGGCCCGGACGCGGAGGCCAGGGTGTACCGGATCGTTCTGGCCGAGGCCGGTTGGTGCAGGACGAGGACGCGGGCACCCGGGCCGGCGGCGCGGGTCACGGCCGCGACCGCGCGGGCGAGGCCGGCCCCCTCGACGCCGGCCGGGTTCGCCCCTGTGGTGTCGTCGGGCCGAGATACATCCACGGCCAGGAACCGAGCGGCAAGGATCAGCGGCCCGACGAGGAGGAGCAGCGTCACGGGAAGGACCACCAGCACGGCCGTGCGCCGCCGACGGCCCCGCCCCCGGCCCGCGAGGCGGCCGAACAACCAGCAGGCCAGGCATCCACCGACGAAGCCGGCCACATCGGCACTGGGTCCGCTGTCCGCACCAGCCAGCAGGGCCAGGGAGTACTGGGGCAGCCTAGCCAGGGCGATCGCCGATTCGGCGAGGACGGCGAGGACGGCGACGGGATCCAGCCACAGGTCCGGAAGCACCGGAATGATCGTCGCGAGCAGAGCGGCGATGATCGCGGGCAGCCTGGACCGCGCGGTCAGGAACGCGACGGCGACCAGGCCCGCCCAGGCGATGACCAGCATCGACGGGGCGCAGGCGATGAACCCGACCAGACAGACCGCGAGCGTCCACACCGGCCGGCCCGGCGCCCCGCCGACGCCAAAGCCAAAGCCAAAGCCGGAGCCGTCCCGCCGGTCCCGCAGGACCGCGTCGGCGGCGGCGAGCACCAGGGGAAGGCCGATCACCGCGCCCACGGTGTCGGTGCGGCCGGCGAGGACCGACCCGGTCATCACCGGGTTCAACCCGTAGCCGGCGGCGAGCCCGAACCGGGCGAGCGGATGTGGTTCCAGCCGGGCGAGCGCCCGGTAGGCGCTCAGGCCCGCGAGCGCCGGGCCGGCCGCCAGCAGGATCCAAGCGGCCGGCGCCGGCCTCTCCCCCAGCAGAGTGGCCGCCGCGGCGAACAGCGCGGTGAAAGGGGGTGCCGGCCCGGGACCACTCAGAGGTCCATCGGGCGCCCCCGCCCATCCGGACCACACGGCCGACCACAGGTTCCGGCTGCCGGTCGGGAGCGGCAGGCCCCCGCCGAGCATGTCCGCCGGCATCCCCCGCATGGCCAGGAGCCCGACGGCACCCAGCAGGGTCGCCAGGGTCATCGGCGGCCAGGCCGGCCGGCGCGGGTGCGCATCCGGTCTGGGCCCGGTGACCACCAAGGTGGTGTCGGCGACGTCTTCGGCGGCTCCGGCCCGATCGAGGAGATCCTCGGCGCCGGCTCCGCGCCGCCACGGCAGGCGGCGGGCCGGGAACAACGGGCGGACGGCCCGGTGCGGCACCGCCCACGTGCAGGCGGCGCGCCGACGCATCCGGCGCAACTGCCGTGGCCGCCCCAGCACGGTACCGGCGAGCGTGAGCTCGGCGAGCGCCGCCCGGGGTCGGCCGCGCAGGAGCAGGCCGAGGGTGCGCACGGCCGTTCCGACGAGCAGGGCGACCACCATCGCCGGCAACAGCACCGTCGCCGTGTTCGCCAGCCGGACCCGTAGAGCCCCCGCGCGGTCGGCCGATGCCCCGGGGAAGGCCGAGGCCGAGGCCACGGTCGCCGTGGCCGACGGGACGACGACGACCCGTAGGCCGGCACGGGCCACCCGCCAGCCAAGATCGATGTCATGACCACCATCGAGCTCGGGGTCGAGTCCACCGAGCAGACGCCAGACCACCGCCCGCACGAGGGTGCCCGAACACGCGACGGCGAGGACGTCACGTACCCCGTCACACCGACCATAATCATCATTGCCCGGGCACATTCCGGTATGCCGTCGCCCGGCCCGGTCGACGCTCACCCCGACTTCAACCACCCGGGGTCTCGTCACCGGCCGGGACCGCGCACCCGTCGAT
>NZ_CDWRCK010000182.1:1263-6105 GCF_977927595.1 Frankia sp. CcWB3 | reverse complement strand
CCGGCCGCCGGGGCGAATTCGGCCGGCCGGGCGGATTCGGCGAGTGGGGCGGATTCCGGAGCGCGGGCGAGCAGTTTGGGACCGAGGACGGCGGCACCCCGGTCCAGCCGGGCGTAGGCCAGCAGGGTGTGCAACGCGCCTGGGGCAGGGATCGCGGTGTCGTCGAGGAGCCAGACGAATCCGTGCTCCGGTAGGTTCCCCAGCCGAGCCAGCCCCACGGCTACGGCGGCGCCGAACGGTGTGGCGGACGGCACCTCGACGACGAGGGGCTCGACGACCGGGTCACCGGCCTGAGCATCCGCGCCGTCGGCGCCGGGATCGACGGGACGGTCGGCGGACGGGAGGCGACCGTCCCCGTCCAGGGGAGACGCGCGTTGCCGGGGAACGCCTCCCCCGCCACCGAGCCGCACCTCGACGACCCGGTCCGGTGGTCTGGTCTGGGCACGCAGGGCGGCCCGGACCTGGGCGGCGGCGGCGGGTCCACCACCCCCTCGACCGAGCACGCAGACCGCGACGACCGGCGGCCCTGCATCATCGGGCAGAGCGGTCACCGCGGCGACCGTGGCCGCCTGTGACGTGCCCGGATCGCCCGTCATGCGCCGACCGCCGGTCACCGGGCGGGATCAGACCGCTCGGCGTCGCTGCTTGCGTCTCTCCCGCTCGGACATGCCGCCCCAGATCCCGAACCGCTCGTCGTTCTCCAGCGCGTACTCCAGGCACTCGGCCCGGACCTCACAGCCCGAGCAGATACGCTTGGCCTCGCGGGTCGAACCGCCCTTCTCCGGGAAGAACGCCTCGGGGTCGGTCTGCGCGCACAGCGCGCGTTCCTGCCACTCCATCGCCTCGCCGAGAAGGTCCCCCATCCCCAGATCGATCACCTGGGCGAGGGCGGACCTCCCGGCCGATCCACCAAGATCCTCCATGTCCTTGGTCTCCGCCTCGTCGGCCTCGTCGTCACCGACCTCGTCGACATCGTCGACCTCGTCAATGTCCTCGACGAGGTCGGTGTCCTCGGCGACGGACCGACCGGTCAACGCGGGGGGGACGGGAGCGGCCGTGGCCGGCACCCGCGCCCGCGGGACCGTTTCGGATGTGGCCCGGGTGTGGCGTTCGGTGAGCACCCGCCCGGGGTGATCAGCGAACGGGTCATGCTCAGCGGGACGCTCGACGTCCGCGAGGACAGTGTGGACGCCCGCGTCGGCGTGCTCCATGTGGACTCCTCCAGACCCGTCGCGGTGCGGTCGGCCACCCCTGGGCGCCGGCGCGCAGGTGACTGGTTTCCACACCGGTCAGGCGACGCATTACCGCACGAACCCCGCCAGCAGGGGGAATGACACGCCGGTAATTACACGCTCCAGACTCGATCGCGTCAACCCCACCGTCGCAACATCTTCTACAACCAGCGATGAGACCATAGCTCACAGTCACTACGACCTGTCGCCGAGGGTCCGCGCAACCCTCCTTTCCGTCACTCTGCGCGATCAGATTGGTCGCGACAACGGCATTATCCCGCCCAGACCTAAAGGGCATACACCCCTAAAAGGGCAGGGTCTGAGCTCGGGCAACCGCCGCGAACGTAGACCGATCAGCTACCAGACTCGGCAACCCCGGCCCATTCGACTACGGAGAGTAGTTTTTGATGATCAGGACTTGGCGGGTGTCAGGACACCACCGGCAGCATGGCCCGGACGGTGCGGCCCCGGGCAGCGCGAAAGCGCTCGTCAGGGATCCGGCCATACGTGGTGGTGCGTTGCCGAGCGGGACGACCCGCCCCCGCGGCCACCTCCTCGAGTTCGGCCACGGAACGCCGCGAGCCGTGCTGCGAGCCGGCCATCCGACTGATCGTCTCCTCCATCAGCGTGCCGCCTATGTCGTTCGCCCCACCAACGAGCACGGCCCGACAGCTCTCCACCCCGAGCTTGACCCAGGAGCACTGGATGTTGTCGATCGAACCGTGCAGCAGAATGCGCGCCATCGCGTGCACGGCCCGGTTCTCCTGGCGGGTGGGGCCGGGACGGGCGACACCGGCCAGGTAGATCGGCGAGCTGTGATGGACGAAGGGGAGGGCCACGAACTCGGTGAAGCCGCCGGTGGAGTCCTGGATGCGCCGTAGCAGGCGCAGATGGGCCACCCAGTGTGCGGGGGTGTCCACGTGCCCGTACATCATCGTGGCCGAGGAACGCAGGCCGACCCGGTGCGCGGTGGTCACCACCTCGACCCAGCTCGCCGCGGGCAGCTTGCCCTTCGTCAGCACCCAGCGGACATCGTCGTCGAGGATCTCCGCCGCGGTGCCGGGGATCGTGTCGACGCCGGCCTCGCGGGCCGCGGTGAGCCAGTCGCCAATCGACATGCCGGTGCGGGTGACGCCGTTGAGAACCTCCATCGGCGAGTAGGCGTGCAGATGCAGCCCCGGCGCCTGCCGCTTGATCTCACGGGCGAGATCGAAGTACGCGGTGCCCGGTAGATCGGGATGGATCCCGCCCTGGACGCAGACCTCGGTCGCGCCGACCGCCCAGGCCTGCGCCGCCCGGCTGCCCACCTCGTCCAGAGACAGCGTGTAGGCGTCGGCGTCCCCACGGCGTTGCGCGAACGCGCAGAACCGGCATCCGGTGTAGCAGACATTAGTGAAGTTGATGTTGCGGTTGACGACGTAGGTGACGTCCTCGCCCACGACGTCGCGGCGCAATCCGTCCGCGAGCGCGCAGAGCTCCTCCAGGGCGGCGCCGTCCGCGCTGAACAGGGTCAGCGCCTCGTCGTCGGTGATCCCGGCCGGATCGGACCCGGCGTGGCGCAGGGCGGCGAGCATGTCGGGGCCGATCCGCCGCATGGCACCGGCACCAGCAACCGCGCCGGCCCGGCTCGCGATGGCCCGGCTGCCCGTGCCGACGACTCCGTCGACCCCCGTCCCGGCCGCGCTGACCTGGGCACGAAGCGACTCCCAGTCACCGTAGACCGTGCCGAAGTCCGCCCGTTTCTCGCTGCGGCGCCCGACCGTGTCGACCGCGGCGTGCAGATCGGTGCGGCCGGTGTCAGCGAGTCCGCCGTCGGGCTCCTGCCAGGGGCGGCCGGCCGGGAACACACCGTCGGCGAGCAGGCCGTCCGCGCCGGCCAACGCCCCGACGTGCCCGGCCAGGCGCGGGTCGATCCATGGTTCACCGAGATGGGAGGGGTAGACGGTGAGCCGGGGCCGCAGCGTGAACCCGGCCTGCGCCGTCACGGCACGCAGGACGTCCAGGTCCGGCCAGGGCCGCTCGGGGTTGACGTGGTCGGGGGTGACCGGGGAGACGCCGCCCCAGTCGTCGATGCCGGCCGAAAGCAGCAGGGCGCACTCCGCGGTGTCAACGAGGTTCGGCGGAGCCTGCACCCGCATCGTGGGGCCCAGCACCAGCCGGGTGACCGCGACGGCCGCGGCCAACTCCTCGGCACCGACGTCGGGCGCGGAGCGCATCGCGGTGTCGTCCTTGGCGCGGAAATTCTGGACGATCACCTCCTGGATCGACCCGTAGCGGCGGGCCAGACCTCGAAGCTCGAAGATCGTCTCGGCCCGCTCCGCCCGGGTCTCCCCGATGCCGAGCAGCAGGCCGGTCGTGAACGGGATCGACAGCCGCCCGGCGTCGGTGAGGACCCGCAGGCGGACGGCCGGGTCCTTGTCGGGTGACCCGTAGTGCGCCCCGCCCGGCTCCGACCACAGGCGGGTCGCGGTCGTCTCCAGCATCATCCCCATCGACGGGGCCACCGGCTTGAGCCGGGCGAGTTCCACCCAGCTCAGCACACCTGGGTTGAAGTGCGGAAGCAGACCAGTCTCCTCCAGCACGGCGATCGCGACGGCACGCAGGTAGCCCAGCGTCGAGTCGTAGCCGTGGGCGTCGAGCCACTCCCGGGCCGCCGGCCACCGGCCCTCGGGGCGATCACCAAGCGTGAACAGCGCCTCGGCGCAGCCCGCCGCGGCGCCCGCCCGGGCGATGCCGAGCACCTCGTCCACCGTGAGGTAGGGGGCGGGCAACCGGTGCGGCACGGTGGCGAAGGTGCAGTAGTGGCAGCGGTCCCGGCACAACCGGGTCAACGGGATGAACACCTTCGGCGAGTAGGTGACGACACCCGGCCGCCCGATCGACGCCAGACCCGCGTCGCGGGCCCGGGCCGCCGACCGGCACAGGTCCGCGAGGTCGTCGCCGCGCGCGGCCAGCAGAATGGTGGCCTCCACCACATCGAGCGTGGCGCCGTCCCGGGCCCGGCGCAGCGCCCGGCGCAGCGCCGACGGGGACGGCGGGGAACTGGATTCGGCACCGCTGGATTCGGCACCGCTGGATGTCGCCGCCGTACTCATCATGAATTCCTCTGATTCTCCGGCGGCGCCCCCGGCGCCCGGCAGATGAACCGGTCCGGTCGGTGACCATCGGGATCGAAGGGATGCGGTGCCGAAACGGTACTGAGCGGTTCGGCAGGAGACCCGGTCGGCCCGGAGTCAGGGTGTCACGCGGCCGGCCGCACGCCACCCGGTGGCGGGTCTGCGCAGCCGGTCGAGCGTGCCGATCAACATATTCGTCCGCCGGCGCGAGGCCAGCGTCTCGACCAAGGCCTGCGTCCGGTCGGCTCGCCGGCCGGTGCCGGCGAGGTCGGACCCGTCCGGCGTCATACCGGCGGTCTGTCGCATCTGGGCCCGGCGGGCGGCCACGACCTGGGGGGCGCGGGCCCCCGCAAGCGCGCGATTAAGGGAGGCGGACAGGGCTTCGAGGCTCTTGGTGGTCCTGATATCGGACATGATGGTCCTTCCAGCGACGTAGAGGAGTCGAAATGAAATAACTTGCGCGTTTCGAACCCTCCACAGGCCTGTGACCTGCG
>NZ_CDWRCK010000182.1:0-916 GCF_977927595.1 Frankia sp. CcWB3 | reverse complement strand
AGAGAGCTGAGATTCACTCTCACAGCTCTCTCGAATCGGAATCAAGAAAAAGGCGGTGAGCAGGACACATCCGCCCGAGACGTCCACCGGACTCCGCTACCCGGGCCCGGCCGGAATGCACCCACCGACACCGGGACACGATTCCGATCATGCCGGCGCCCGGGGCGGCGCCACCGGGCGCCGCCGTACCGCACGGGAGCTACCACTACTGGGCATCGATTTCCTCCTGCCCCACCATGGGAGTCGTTACGCTGATCAGGTGCCACGCAACCGCCAGGAGGTTCCCCGCGAGGAACGGATCGATGCGTTGCTCACCGTCGCCGAGGAGCAGTTCCTGGCCCGCGGGTTCGCCGGGACGTCCATCGCGGAGATCGCCCGTTCCGCCGGCATCGAGCCGGGCTCCGTCTACTGGTATTTCCGGTCGAAGGACCATGCCTTCGCGGCGGTGCTGAACCGGCTGCTCGACGTTGAGGTCGACCGGATCGCCGCGTTGCCCGGAGACCCGGCGGCGAAGCTCTTCCTCGCCCTGGACTCGGTCGAGCGGCGCCGCACGCTGCATCCCTGTGTCGCCGAACGCGCCCCGCACGCCGCGCCGGTCATGGAGTACCACGAGCGGCTGCACGACTGGCTGCACGGGCTCGCGCTCGCCGCGGTGCACGACTTCGTGCCCGAACCCGATCGGGAGCTCGCGGCGGACGCGGTGGTCGCCACCATCGAGGGCGGGCTCGCCAACCCCGCGCCCTCCCGACCGACCAGCCATCTCGTGCACTTCCTGCTCTCGGCCTTCTGTACGGACACGCCGATACCTGCGAAGCCGGAGTTCCACGGATGGATGACGCCGTTGTTCGCCCGGCCAAGGGTAAACATTCACCTGCTTTAGTGATCTTGCTGTAGGTGACGGTTCACGGGCATGGCT
>NZ_CDWRCK010000181.1:2008-9469 GCF_977927595.1 Frankia sp. CcWB3 | reverse complement strand
ACAGATCCAGACCCGATTCACGTCCGGCGCGACACCGGTCTGGGCCAGCAGCCGGTCGAGGTGGGTCGTCTTGAAGTTCGACACCCCGATCGCGCGTACCTGGCCGTCCTTCAGCAGCTCGTCGAGCCCCTTCCAGGCCTCGACGTACCGATCCCGCCACGGGTTCGGCCAGTGGATGAGGAGCAGATCGAGGTAGTCCAGCCCCATCCGGCGGGTGCTCTCCACCGCGGCCCTGCGCACGCCGCGGACGCTGTGTGAGCGTTTGTTGAACTTCGTGGTGACGAACAGCTCCTCGCGGGGCACGCTGACGGCGCGTAGCCCGGCGCCGACCCCCTTCTCGTTGCCGTAGTTGTGCGCGGTGTCGATCAACCGGTAGCCCAGCCCGAGCGCCTGTTCCACCACCCCCTGGACCTCCCGGTCGTTCAGCGGCCAGGTTCCGAGCCCGAGCCTGGGCATCCGGGCACCGTGCGCGAGCGGGACGGTGGGGACAGGCGAAAGCGCCACGGGCGTAGGACCTCTCTGGTACGAAGAGATGCCGGGCGGCCGACCGGATCCGCGCTCCGGCCGGCCTCCGGGCATCCGGGCGACCCGGCCGCGATGGATGTGGTACCCACGTCGGCGAGCGAGACCCGGGGAAACGGGTCCGAAGACCCGGAGGGCAGACTGCCAGTATGAGCACCGCCAGGGACGACAGACTCGCGGTACGGCTACCCCAGGACGAAGCCGAGATCATCCGCTCGGCCGCGGAGGGTGAGGGCCTGTCCCTTGAGGACTTCGCCGTCGAGGCCATGAAGCGATACGCGCGAGAGGTTCTCGCCGACCGCCGCCTGTTCCGCGTCCCGGATGCCGACTGGAGCAAGCTCGAGGCGCTGCTCGACACGCCGCCGCCGGACTCCCCCCGGCTGCGCCGGCTCCTCGACGAGGAACCGGGCTCGGAGCAGCCGGAGTAGCCGGAGCACCCCGCCACCTCTGCCCGCCTCCCGGTCGGCCGACCAGCCGGCCAGTCGACCGGCGGTCCCGACCCGGTCCGACGCGGTCCGACGCGGTCCCAAGAAAGGATCCTACGCAGTGCCCCTCGCCAAGCCCGCGGCCCTGTCCGAGGGCCCGGACCGGCTCACCTTCAACAGCGGTGACGACCTGCTCGACGGCTGGCTGCGCCACCACGCCCTCGAACACCAGCAGGACCGGACGACGAACACGTTCGTGATCGTCGGTGGTACCCGGATCGCCGGCTACTACTGCCTGGCCACCGCCGCCCTGGAACGGATCCCCGGTTCACGCCGGTGGTCGCGCCGGTCCACCGAACCCGTTCCGGCGATGTTCGTGGGGCGGCTCGCGGTCGATGTCCGCTACCAGGGCCGCGGGGTCGGCGCCCAACTCGTGCGGGACGCCGTGATGCGGTCACTGACCGTCCATCGCATGGTCGGAGTGCCGCTCCTGCTCGCCCACGCGATACGGCAACCCGGCCGGGCGTTCTACCGCCATCTCGGCTTCCTCGGCACCCACGTCGACCCCTACCTGCTCGCGCTGCCGCTACACGGCGCCGCCGGCGGGGGCTGAGCGCCGCCGGCCCCCGCAGGCCCCCGCCGAGCGCCGCTGGCCCCCGCCGGCCGCCCGTCACCTACTCGTCGCCGAGCAGCACATCCAGGTTGACGCGCAGCAACCACTGATCGAGCTTGAACGGGGGGTACGGCCAGGGCAGGCCGTCGAGCACCAGCTGGTTCACCGGGAGCCACAGGCTGCGCCGGCGGGCGTCGACCGCGCCGCGGCGCACCCCGACATACCGGGTCGCGGGGCCCCGCAGCCTGCTCAGCCCCACGTCGATCGGCCGGTCGGTGCGGAAGGTCATCCGCGTGCCGCGCCCCGCCGGCCGCACGACCTGCACCAGGCCGTCGAGCCCGGCGAGCAGCACCGCGCCGGTGGCTGGATCGACGGTGATGCTGCACACCAGCCCACCCCGGTCGGTGCCCGCGATCAGGTAGTCGGGGCGGTTGGCGATGCCCCAGGTGTCGACCGGCCAGTTGCCCGTGGCGGGGGCCCGGGTCACCAGGCCGCGTTTCCCATCGATCTTCGGGTAGACGGCGAGGGTCTCCGCCCGCAGCCCGTCGGCCTTGGTGCGGGCCACGTACAAGGTGCCGTCCGTGCCGAACACGGCCGACTCCATCCGGGAGCCGTCCTGAACGGCGCGCACCGCCGTGCTCTTCGGGCTGATGGTGCCCCGCGACGCCGAGTAGGAGAACTCCTGCACGGGGAAGGGCTGGGCCCGGAAGTCCAGCCCGCGCACGTCACTGATCAGCACGAACCATTCGTCATCAGGTTCGCTGGTGGGATCGGCGACGACCTCCCGCGGGTTCACGACCAGCTCGAGGCCCAGCGGGCGGGCCTGCGGGTACTGCCAGTGCGCCCGCACCCGGCCGGCGAGGTCGACAACGAGCAGGGCGCCGTTGTCGGTGCCGCCGACCCCGGTCCCCAGGTACTGGGCGATGACCAGGTGCCCGCTGCGGGGCAGCCGGGCGATCGAGGACGGCCCGCGCGGTGAGCGCGGCTCCAGCGGCGCGAGCACCGGGAAGGCCAGCGCCGCCACGTACGGCGGGGCGGCGCTGGCGAGCTGAGCCGCTGTCCTGGATGCCGTCCGGTCGTAGGCCCACCGTCCGCCCAGGGAGTCCCGCCGGAGCTGACCGATGCTCGGCAACTCGCCGTCGACGGAGGTGTTCCAGCCGAAGAAGGGCATCAGCGAGACGAAGACCACCCGCTCGGTGCCGTCCGGGCCGGGCACGACGATCACGTCCGAGATGTCCCCGCCGCCTACACCATGGTAGTTCGGGTCGGCCCGGGGCAGGCTCGTCCGGCCCTTCGTTGAGGGGATCACCAGGCGGGTGAACCGTTCGGTGACCGGCTCGAAGATCTCGATCTCCATGCCCGTACCGGTCAGCTTCGCCTGGTCGTCGGTGAACGGAGTCGTCGCGAGGAAGACGGTACCGTCCGCGGCGACCGCGGACAGGAAGGCGGCCTGACCGGGGCCGAAGCCCCAGCCCGGCACCTCGGCGATCTCGATGGCCGACTGGTCGTCGAGGTTTCCGAAGGTGCCGGGTGCGCCATAGATGGTCAGCAGGTTCCTGGGCAGGCCCGCCACCGCCCCGGCCGGCATCGACGGGCCCACGGTGACCCCGCCGACCGGTGCCGAGGGTCGGCTCAGCGGCAGGTCACCGGAGGAGGTCGGACCCGAGGACGAGGAGAGCAGGCGCGCGGCGACGAGGGCGCCGGCGGACGTCGCGCCGAGGCCCACGGCCGTCGCGAGCAGGCGGCGGCGGGTGACGGCGAACGGCGAGCGCACCGACCCCGACGACCCCGACGACCCCGACGACCCGGGAGAACCGGGAGAACCGGGCTCACCGCCGTCCGCGTTCGGACGGGTCTGGGCTGGCATCAGCGGTGGCCTCTCCGCGCGGGGTGGGCTGGGACTCGTCGGGCAGAGGAACTCCTCACACCCGGGCCGGGACCCCCTCGCCGGGCTGGGGGTCGGGTAGTCCCACGCCCCCCGCCGGCCGCCGGTGCGTCTCGGCGGCCCGCGCCGCCCGGCGGTCGGTGTGATGCAGCTGGACCACGAGCAGGCCGACCGCGAGCGCGGTCACCGACTCGGCGGCGAGCGCGGCGGTGGCCGTGGCCATCGATCCGCCGCCGGCCGAGACGAGCGCCCCAGCCGTCGCCACGGTGGCGACGGCGAGCACGCCGACGACCCGGCGCACCCCGGCGCCGAGCAGGTACGTGGTGAACATCAGGGTGACGGCCAGCAGGGTCATGCTCAGCGCGAGCACCGACAGCGCGGAGGCGGCGTCGGTGAGATGCGCCCCGAAGACGAGTCCGATCAACCACTTGGCCGCGAACAGACCGAGCCCGGCGAGGAAGAGCCCGGGAGCGACGACGAAGACCAGCGCCACGACCAACGTGCCCCCGGCGGGGCGTCCCTCCTTGCGCCGTCGTGCCGCCTCGGGCAGCAGGAAGTTCGCGACCGCCAGCCCGATGAAGACCGGTACCTTGCAGGCCGTCGAGATCGCCGCGTAGCCGCCGACCCCGGAGGACCCCAGCCAGCCGACGATGACGACGTCCATATTCTGCAGCAGGGCGAGGGGGATCAGCGCGCCGAGGGCGACGGTGGTGTCGGCGATGACGCTGTGCCGGGCGCTGGCGCGCGGCGCCGGGATCGGCAGCGGAATCGGCCCGGTGGCCGGCGGTGTGCCGTCGTCAGGCAGCACGGTCGCCCCGCGCTGGGACACGGGCGGACGCGGCAGCCGCGGGGTGCGCGTGACGGCCCACCGGGCGTGCTCGGCGCCGACGACGACGCCGAGCACGATGCCCAGGCCCGCGCCGTTCACCCCGAGCCCGCCCAGCACGAGCACGATCACCAGGCCGATCCGGACGAAGCCCTCGACCACGAAGTTGACGGCGAGGCGCGGATAGGCCCCCCGGGCCTGCAGCAGGCCGCGTTCGACGCACAGCAGCGTCCACAGCGCGGCACCGATGGTCGCCTCGGCGATCGCGAGCGGATGCGGATAAGACATCAGCGCGGCCACCGGCCGGCACAGCACCACCGCGACGATCGCGGAGATCACGATGCCGACGCCGCAGGCGCCCCGCAGCCGCCGGATCCAGGACCACTGCTCGCGCCGGGTGCCCCCCGGCCCAGACGTCTCGTGCTGCACCACGGCGATCAGCAGCGCGTTACCCGCGACCGAGAGAATCAGGAAGATGCTGACCTGCACCGACACGGCGCCGTAGGAGTCCGGGTCCAGCGACCGGACGACGATCAGGTTCATCAGCAGGTTGCACCCGTTGACGAGCATGCCGGCGACGGCCAGCGCTGCCGGACCGGCCAGCAGGCCCGTCACAGCCTCACGCGAGGGCTTCGCCATCAGTCTCCCCACCGGGAACGGGACACGTCGAATCACCCACAGCGAAACACCGACCATGGTAAGTGGCCGACGATTTTCCGACATCGGTAGGTTGCAGGCGAACGTTGCAGACGAACATGGTAAGCCCTGGCGAGCGAAACGAAACGGAAGGAATGCCACCGGTGACGGGAAGCCTCAGCGTGACACCCCCGGAAGGGTCGACACACCGCGGAGGGTCCCGGGAGCGCCGGTACCTGCCCACCCTCGCCGGCCGGCACGTGGTGTTCCTCAACTGGCGGGACCGGGAGCATCCGCAGGCCGGCGGGGCGGAGCTGTTCTGCCAGTCGATCGCCGAACGGTTCGCCGCGGCCGGCGCCCGGGTCACCCTGCTGACCTCGCGGGCCACGGACGGTGAACGCCCGGGTCCGCCCGTCGCCGAGTCCGTCGGCGGCGTCGAGGTGCGCCGCGGGGGCGGCACCTTCGGCGTCTATCCGTCGGTGCTTGCCCGGCTGGCCAGCCTGGGGCGGGCCGGGCACCGCGTCGACGCCGTCGTCGACTGCCAGAACGGGATCCCGTTCTTCAGTCCCCTGGTGCTGCCGGCGAGCACCCCCGTCGTGCAGGTGCTCCACCACGTTCATCAGAAACAGTTCCCGTTGTACTTCCCCGGGCCGGTCGCCCGGGTCGGGCAGCTGCTGGAGGCGCCGGGCAGCCGGTGGGTCTACCGGCGCCGACCGGTGGTGGTCGTCTCCCCCTCGACCCGCGCCGAGGCCCGTGACATCCTCGGCCTGCCCGGCCCGCGCTTCCTGGTCCCCAACGGGGTGACCACCTCGGCCGCCGGGGCTAGCTCGGCCGCCGGGGCCACCGCGTTCACGGGCCCGGCTGGCGGCGGGCCCGCAGGCTCGGATGGCGGCCCCGCGACGGCACCCACCATCGTGTGCGTCGGCCGGCTCGTGCCGCACAAGCGGCTCGACCTGCTCCTCGACGCGCTGCCCGCGCTGGTCGGGGCGCATCCCGGGCTCACCGTCCACATCATCGGCGACGGCCCGGACCGCGAACGCCTGACCGCCCGCGCGGTCGCCCTCGGGCTGACCACCCCAGATACGGTGACCACCACCGACCCGGGGGCCGCTCCGGGCTCGGGAGGCACGACCGACCGGGACGGTGACGCCGTGCGCTGGCACGGCTACACCGATGCCGCCACCCGCGACCGGCTGCTTTCCTCGGCCTGGCTGACGGTCAACCCCTCGCATGGTGAGGGCTGGGGGCTGTCGGTGCTGGAGGCCGCCGCCCTCGGGGTGCCCGCGGTGGCGTTCCGGGTCCCGGGGCTGCGCGACGCGGTCCGGGACGGGACGACGGGATGGCTGGTCGACGAGGGCGAGCCGCTGGAGAAGACCCTCGACGCGGCGCTATGGCTACTGGCCGAGCTGCGCGCGGCGGCCCGCGCCTGGGCGGCTGGGTTCACCTGGGACGCCAGCCCCGAGCTGCTGGCCCGGGTGGTCACCGCCGAGATCGACCGGCTGGCCGGACCGGCGGCGAAGCGGGCCGAAGCAGGGGAACAAGGCCGCGCGCCGCAGCGGGGTCGGGGACCGGATCGGGGCCTGGAGCGCCGGTGCCGGGACGATGACCTCACGCACGCCCGCTTCACCCTGCCGGTCGGCGCCCCCGCCCGGCGTTGCGCCGCACGGACCTGGTGTACCGGCCGGATCCGACCGGCCCGGAGATGATCGCGGTCCTCTACGGTGCCGGCCCCGCCGCCGCGCGCACCGCCCTGACCCGGGCCGGAGTCGGGGTCGGCGCGCTCGCCGACCTGCGACTACGCCCGGCGACCGGCGAGGACCTGCTGTTCGCGGCCAGCCGTGACCTGGCGGCATCTCCCCCGGATCCGGGTCCCGACCCGATCCCGACCGACAACCGGGACGATCAGGCGAAGGCCGGAGCGCAACGAGCAGCCTCGAACATGCTTTCCACGGAGCTAGAAGGAGCAGCAGGACGGCCCCTGTCTCACGGATGAGACACTGATATCCATCATGCCCTCCCACAGGATTTCCGAACGTTTACCTTACGGCATATTTTCTGGAGGGATGGCGACCGAAGGGTAACACGAATTGATCACATGGATATATAGCTCAGCTTGGTACAGCAAACGGCTCAACCATCCTCGTGCAGCATCCTCCTCAGCAAGAACCTGAAAGCGCCACCCAAAAGGGCTGCGGAAACGACTACCCAGATGCCTGGGATTCCAGCAAAAGCCGCTATCACAATCAATGCGGCGATCAAACTGTATCCGATGACCGTGACCGGCATGTACCAGCCGGGGTGCCGACTGTTTCCGATGATCACTGCCGACTGTTTCCGATGATCACTGCCGACTGTTTCCGATGATCACTAGCGACCTCCTACCACCATATTCCAAATGTCCAACCGCAGTAGACCGTGTATCCAAAAATCGGCCAGACATAGGGGACGTAAGAAGTCCGAGAAGCAAAGATATTTCCATCCGACCCAAGCGCACCTTCGCCCGTCGGAGGTCGAGTTTGTTGTAGGGGTCCTGGTTGGCGTAGTCGTAGGGGTT
>NZ_CDWRCK010000181.1:0-1350 GCF_977927595.1 Frankia sp. CcWB3 | reverse complement strand
CTCCTTGGCGTTGCCGCCGAAGATGGGGTCGGTGGAGAGAAAACGGCCGGTGTAGGGGTTGTAAAGGCGGACGCCCATGAGGGTGAGGCCGCCGAGGGTGTCGCGGGAGCGTTGCTTTCCGCCGAGCCAGCCGTAGCGGGCGTAGGCGGTACTGGCGAAATAGGGGGTGCCGAATTCGCTGGATTCGGCGTAGCTGGCGATGGCGGTAGCGGCGGTGTCGTCGGGGACGGTGGCGACGATGTCTCCGCGCAGGTTGGCCAGCTGCAGCGTGACCGTGCCGGTGTTGTCTTGGACGGCGGCGAGGTCTCCACCGATTCCGAGGATGTTGCGGGTCCACCCGCCGCCGGTGACGCCGATCCAGGCCGGGCTGTCGCCGAGTTCGGCCGCCGTCGAACCTGTCGTGCCGTCGTATCGAACCAGCGGGTAGTGGTTAGGAGTCGAAATGAAATAACTTGCGCGTTTCGAACCCTCCACAGGCCTGTGACCTGCGATGATGCTCTCGATCACGTATTTGTTACTTCATTACGTCCCCTTAGTCCAGCTCGTCGATCCTTCACTCCAGGATCGGATGCGCCGTGCTGGGTCGAGGGTGTAGGTGCGGGTAGTCGAGCCTGCGGTCTGCGAGGCGACCATGTCGTTCACGTGGTAGCCGACGGTAAGCGCGACACCGGCCGCGTCGGCGGCCGGCACAGCCGTGGTTCGGCCGAACAGGTCGTAGGTGTAGCCGGTGTCGGTGATCCGGTCGGCCTGGTCATAGCTGTGAGAGTAGACCTGCGGGGTCGTGCCGGTGGAGCAGTTCCCGGTGTCCGGCTGACCGCCGGCATCCGGGTAGCTGGTCAGGGCGATGCGATTGGAATCCAGGTCGTAGGTGTAGGTGCGGGTGGTGCAGATCCGCGGCCCGCCGTAGCTGACCGCGTCGACGACCGAGGTCAGCCGGCCCGCCGGGTCGTAGCCCAGCGTCTTGGTCGCGGGCGTGCTGGCGTCGAGACGGACCTGGCCGTGGATCGAGTATGCCTGGGAGAAGGTCAGCCACGGTGTGCCGGACTTGGCGTAGGCGAGGCTGGTCGGCTTGTTGGTGTTGTCGAGGCGGGTGGTGGCGACGAGGCCGTTCGGGTAGGTCTGGCTGGTGAGGGCTCCGTCGCCGTTGTAGGTGGCGGTGAAGGTGGACGGTGCCGACCCGGCGCCGACGCCAAGGCTGGTGACCAGGCCGCGGTGTTCGGTGGCGGTGTCGTAGACGTAGGCGTAGCTGCCCTTGCCGTCGTTGACGGAGGAGATCTGTCCGTCGGTGTCGTAGCCGGTAGTGGTGGTGTTGCCGTCGGCGTCGGTCTGGGAGGTGACCTGGATCTGTCG
>NZ_CDWRCK010000180.1:6885-9027 GCF_977927595.1 Frankia sp. CcWB3 | reverse complement strand
GCCCGTCCCCGGCACCGGCCACGCCCTCCCCTGACGCGGAGACACCCGTCAGTGGGGCATCAGCCTGGCGTCGGCGGCCGTGGTTGTCCCGGCGGCCGGAGACCGTCATCCGCCGGGGCACCAATGAGGACTACCGCGCGTACGTCCACGAACAGGCAAGCCTGACCGCGCGGCTGGAAGAGACCGACCGGCTGCGCCGCGATCTGGTCGACACCGTCGCCCACGAGTTCCGTGCCCCGCTTGCGGGTATCCGCGCTGTCCTGACCGATGCCCGCAGCGGAGAGGCGGAGGGCGGCACGCTGGCCGGCCGGCTCGACACAGCGATCGACAGCACCCGCCAGCTCGAGCGCCTCCTTGAGAGCATGGTCACCGCGACGACCGCCGCGCACACCGACATCAACGCCAGCGATCTCACCGCGGCTCTCGCCGATGTCCAGACCGTGCTGCACACCACCCACACCGGCTGCCTGGTCGTCGTGGACGCCCCCGCATACCTACCTGTCCGGATGGACGGTGCCACTCTGCGCCGGCTTCTGGGTGACCTCGTCGACACCGTCCTGCGTTCCACACCAGCCGGGGCCCCGGTTCATATCGGCGCCGGCCAGGTCGGCACCGACCTGATCATTCTCCGGATCCGTACACCCACCCGCGTCCTTCCCGACGACACCGAGGCTAGCGCGCTGGCAGCCCCCTCCGAGCGGGAATCCGCTACGTCATCGAGCAGGTCGTCTCCGCCCACGGCGGCCGGCTGCGTACCGACACCCTCTACAACGATGGCGTCTTCGACATCCTCGAGATCGAGCTTCCCGCCGCCGGCATCCCTGCGGTCCCACCGCTCGGCGCGACCGCAGCCCTTCACCGTCCTCGCGATCCGGCCGCGGCCCCCGCGACCGCGACGCCAGCCCGAACGTGAGAGCACGGATCGTTGTCGGGTATTTTCGGCGCCGTGCTGATCGGCTACGCGCGGGTTTCGACCGCGGACCAGAACCCCGATCACCAGGTCGACGCGCTGCTGCGTGCCGGCGACACCCTCAAGGTCACCCGTCTGGACCGGCTCGGCCGCTCCCCGCTGCACCTGGTCACCCTCGGCGCCGAGCTCACCTGGCTTCATGCTCACATCTTCTAGCCGTTTCTAGCCGTTCTCGTGGTGCTCTCCGTCGGCGAGTTCCTGGCGGAGGACGTCGCGGTGGTGCGGTGGGAGGTGGCGGGCGAAGCAGCGCAACACGGCGCCGGGATCGTCGCCGCGGCCCAGGAAGTTCATCATCTGTTCCGCCGCGTGGTCCTCGGCGCGCTGCAGCGGACGGTAGGCGAATCCCCGGCCGTGCGGCGCGCGTTCGGCGAGTCCCTTGGCCACCAGCCGCAGCAGGGTGGTGGCGACCGTGCTCTGCGCGAGCCCCCGACCCAGCCGGCGCTGAACCTGGAAGGGCATCAGCGGTTCGGCTGCGGCCCAGAGCAGGGCCAGGACCTCGCGTTCCAACTCGCCGGCCGCACGCCTCTGCGGGACCGGCCTGACTGGTGCAGACATGGCGACTACGGACATGGTGACTCCGCGGGTTACTGATCAGTCCCGAGACGTCGAGGTGGCCGTACCGTGGCCGTACCGATTCGGGCGGCCGGGCACACCGGCCCGTTTGTTTCGTGGGGAGCCGGACGATCTGCCACGTCACCGGACGCACGTGGACATGGAATGGGGATGCCGAGGATGGCCACCGGGTGCCACGCGGGTGCCAGGCGCGGGCGGCGGATCGAGGGACGACACGATCCGGCCCGCGACGCGGGCAAGGGGGTTGGTGGATCTGTGGGATACCGGGGCCAGCCGTCGGACCGCTCAGAGCATCCCATGGACCGGCGGGCCCCGACGGATGACGATGTAATGCAGCAGGACCGGCCGACGGATCCGTCGCCGCGCCGGCAGGCGTGTGACCGGGTCGGGAACGAGGAGTAGGACGCGGCCGTCACGGCGCCGCAGGCGCCCGGCGGCGCGTCGTACGGCGGCCGCGGCGCCCTGCGCGGCCCGCCAGAGCAGGTTTTCGCCGAGGGAGAGCCAGCAGGCGAGCCCGAATGCGGCGAGCAGATGCGCCACGAGCATGCCCGGCCCCCGGGCAACAGGTCCAGCCCCACGCCGGCGTGGGGCTGGAGGCC
>NZ_CDWRCK010000180.1:0-6688 GCF_977927595.1 Frankia sp. CcWB3 | reverse complement strand
GCGCGAGGCCGGAAGGGTGGGATCCGGCGGGGACGGTGACGGTGAACGCCACGTGCAGACCGGCCTGGACGGCCAGCACCAGTCCGGTGAGGCGCCTGCGTGACATCCGTCGGGCGGACACCCCCCAGCAGACCCGGGCGGCGAGTACCAGCCCGATGACCGCCATCAACAGTGACGGGGTCATCGCGCAGGCGGCCGTGTGGGCGGTGACGGCCAGGCCGACGGCCACGGCGGCCACCAGGACGGACCGGACACCTCGCCCGACCGTCGTCGCGGCCCAGATCACAGACCCGCGCCTCACATTTCGCATCTTAGAAGATCCATCTGTGGGGTAGAGCGTTGCGTCGGCCTTGGCGGGGGTCAACGGCTCCGCGGGACGAACAGGTGCGCCGCGCCCGCGTCCGTTGAACGTCTTGGCAACGGCGATTGCCAGGATTTCAGCGCAAGGGCGGGTGCTTCGATGGCATACCAGCTTGCGAGGGCGGCGAGGGAGGTGACGGCGAGGGAAGCCGCGATGTGCACGACGACGGCACCCGTACCGATACCCGCATCGGCCCCGGCTTCGAGCAGGAGCAGTTGCAGCGGCCAGGCGTAGACGTAGATGCCGTAGGACAGATCGCGACGCGCCCCCACCCGCGACAGCCCCCGTCCGGTTCCGGCGTACAGCAGCAGGTAGGCCAGCGGGGCCAGGGCGAGGGGCCGGTAGGCGTGGGGGATGAGCAGGCCCGCGGCGAGCAGGCCCGCGGCGGCGATGAGTAGGGCCCGGCTGCGCGGGATGCGGTCGGCGTAGAGGAACATCGCCGCCCCGATGAGGAAGACGGCCGTGTACTTCAGGATGTGGGAGTCGGTGAGCCGGTTGGCGCCGAGGACCACCCCGCCGACGGCGAGCAGCCACCCGCCGACGGCGAGGGTGAGGACGAGCCCGCGGCGGCGGCGCAGGATCCCCACCGCGCCGAAAACGCCGACCATCAGGTAGCACAGCGATTCGAAGAACAGGGTGTGCAGGGGGCCGTCCACGGCCTGCCCGGCGCGTCCTATGGATGTACCAGGCTTGCTCGGTCTCACATGGCGACCACAATCCGTATTGAAAATGGTTTGTCTAGATTCGTCAACACTGTTGATTATCTTGAAAAAACCAAGCGCGAACAGGTGACCCAGCAGCTCGTGGCCCGGTCGCGGCACGGCGGCGCGCCGGCAGGGGTTCGCCCCGGTGCACGACCGCGGACCGGTCCCGGTCGACTGACTATCGCGAATGATTCCTCTGAGCCAGGACGGCGCCGGCCTCACCGCGCAGTCGATCCGCCCGCCGGCGAAGCTCGTCCGCCCGGGTGTCGAGAGCACGCCGCGCGGCGAGCAGTTCCCTTTCCGGCACGGCATCGTCCCCCAGCAGGCCCCGCTCCCTCGGTCGGGACCCGTTCGAGGGTCGGGGCCCGTTCGAGCCCACCCGCCCGGCGACCGGCCGCATCCGATCGTCGAACCGGTGCCGTTCGTCCACGAGGCTCGCCAGCTCCGCGCCAATGCGGTCGAGGTCCCGGCGCAGCCGGCGGCGCGCGCGGCGCAACGCCGGCCCCGGGACGCCGGCCCGCCGGCTGCGGCGCAGGTCGGCGCGCAGCCGCTCCAGGTCATGGTGCACCTGTTCCTCCAGCCGGGACAGCCGCCCCTGGGCCTGCCTCGCCACCAGCCGCGACATCTGCCCGGTGATCAGCGGAGACGTCGCCAACGTGCGGACACCCGTGACCATCACGGCCAGTCCGAGCACCTCACCGACCAACGCGAGGGGCGCCAGCCGCAGGTCGCCGCCCAGCAGGGCCACCCCGATCACCACCCCGGCCAGCGGCTCGCTGCTCACCGCGGCGGGCAGCGACGCCGGCAGCGGCGCCATCTCGTAGGCGCTCTGCAGCAGCAACGCACCGACGATCGCCGTGGCCACGACCGACCAGGGCTGCCAGGACACCAGGACCGCATCGATCCCGCGGGTGGTCAGCAGGTGACCGATGCTGCTGGTCAGGGCGGCCTGTATCGCGGACAGCAGGCCCACGGCCGTGGCCAGCATCGGGGCCCGCCGGGCAGCGGTGAGCCGCCGCGTCCCCCACACCGCACCGCATACCAGCCCGCCGGCCACCGCGCCGGTGAGGACCCAGCCGAACGTCGAGACGGCCCCCGGATCGCCCGGGTGCGGATCTCCGGCGATCAGGAAGAGCACGAGGCCACCGGCCGTCGCCGCGGCCGCCGCCCAGTCGCGGCGCAGCACCGCCCGCTGCGCCAGCAGGGCGGCGAGCGGCAGGGCGAACAGTAGCTGGCAGATCTGCAGGGATTCGACGAGGGCCACCGCGCCCCGGCTCAGCGCCGCCGCGGCCAGCACACTGCCGACCACCGCGACGGCGACCCCGACATCCCACCACGGTCGCCGCACCAACCACAGCAGCAGCCGCAGCCGCAGGACGTCATCGGGCGGCGCCCGGAAGGCAACCCGCTGCTGGATCACCGCGGCCACCGCGAAACACACCGCGGAACCGAGGCCGAGCAGATAGGTCGCCACTCCTCCTCTCCTCCTCGATCCCGCGACGTACCTTCCCGGGGAAGGCCAAGGCCTCACACGGCCGGCCCGGTGCGGTCCGGCAGCTCAGATCCCGCTCATCATGCCTGCCGGATCCAAGATCAGGGAAATGACCCCGGCCGGGACCACACCTTCGTCCGCCGCCGGGTAGCACGCCCGGGCTCGGAGGATCCGCGCGGGCGGGGAGGTCACTCACGGCCGACGGCACGGGTCTGCTTGTGGAGCTGGTAGATCCAGGGCGGGATCGTCGCCCAGAACACAATGACGTTACCGATGATCACCCCTTTGGCTCCGCCGAGGAGGAGGCCCGTGACCGGGCCGGCGAGCAGGAAGGGCGTGAAGAAAAGATTGATCCAGAAGGTGAGCCTGGTCCGGCCGAAGGCGTAGAGCACGGCGACCGGTCCCACCGACAGCGCCGGCCCGGCCTGCGCGATCATCGCGAGGAGAAGGAGTTCACGGGTCTGGCTCCAGGTGTCGCCGAGCAGGGCCGCCCCGGAATCGTCGGGGAGGATCAGGAAGATGAGGGTCCACAGCACGCTGGAGGCAACCACCAGCGCGGACACGGCGTAGGCGGCGCGGATGATCCGACGGGCCGGGGCGCCCCTGCGGCGGGCGAACTCGGGGATCGCGAGGCTCATCAACGCGACGGCCAGGTTCGTCGTGGGGGCGAGCAGGGTCTGCAGACCGCGCAGAGCACCGACGAGCGATGGCGAGCCGATCCCGGCGATGATCAGAATCGACGTCTGCTGCGCCCCCTGGACCGTCACGAACTCGGCGGTCATGAAGCCGGTCGTCTCGCGGTGACCAGCGAACCAGGCGAGCGCCCGCCGCGGGGCGGGCCAGACCCGATGCTGCCCGATGCCGACCACCGCGGCCAGCGCCGCGGCGGCACCCCAGACGAGGACCATCACCGGCGCGCCGCCGGCCGCGGCCCGCCCGCCGATGGCCGCCTCCGGCCCGCCAATGGCCAGCAGGACGATGCCCACGCCCATCCCGGCCGCCCAGACGAGATCGTTGACGACGGCGCGGAGGGGGCGTCCCTGGGCAAACGACGTGTAGCGCCAGGCGTCCTGCACCAGCAGGGCCGGCATGACCACACCCATCGCGATCAGGTTCGTCCCGACCACGCCCTTGAGGACGCTACCGACCGCCATCAGGCCGGCGCCCACGACGGCACCGAGTACCAGGGCCAGGCCGGACGCGGCGCGAGCGGCGGCGCGGAACGCGGCCGGGGCGGCGGCGTAGCTGATCCCCAGGGGCGCCGTGGCAGCCGCGCGCGACAGGCCGACGACGATCGCGAAGATCGTGTAGGCAATCGCGAACGCACCGAACTCGGTCGGGTCGACCCGGCGGGCGATGATGAAGTTGATCGCCGCGTTGGTGCCACTCGACACGACCTGGTCGACGATCGTCCACAGCGCGTTGGTCCGGCCGCGGGACCGGGACGGGTACGGATCGGCCGCCGGTAGATCCGCTGCCGCTGGATCCGCCACCCCTGGACCCGCCGCGATCTGCTCACGCGTGTCACCGTTGGTCAGACCGTCGGTGACGGCGGGGCCGTCACGATACGCCCACCGCGGTCCGCCCACGCCGATGACCCTATCGTGACGTAAAAGTCATCTTGGAATCCCCCGCCTCAGGCGGAGAGCCATCAAAGGCCGTCGGCGAGCTCGCGGATCTGCTCGATGAGACGCACCCGCTCCAGGTGTGTCGGCGCCACCGGATTGACCGCGAGCGTCGTGACCCCGGACTCCGCGAACACGGCGAGCCGCTCGGCCACCCAGCCGCGCGGCCCGATCAGGGAGAGCCTCTCCAGCAGGCCGGCCGGCACCGCGGCGGCGGCTTCCCCCTTACGGCCCGCGAGGTAGAGGTCCTGGACGAGCTTCGCCTCCGCGGCGTAGCCGTAGCGGTGGGCCAGGTCGTTGTAGAAGTTGCGGCCCCGCGCGCCCATGCCCCCCAGGTACAGCGCGACCTGCGGCCGGTCGGTGTCGCGCAGCGCGGTGACGTCGTCGCCGACGGCCAGGGAGGCCCCGGCCCAGACGTCCAGGGTGCCGAGCGCCGGGTCCCGCCTGGCCGTACCGGCCCGCACCGCCTCGCCCCACACCTCGTCCGCGCTGTCCGGCAGGTAGAAGGCGGGCATCCAACCCTCGGCGAGCTCGGCGGCGAGCTCGACGTTTTTCGGGCCGAGCGCGGCCAGCACGATCGGGATCCGGTCCCGCACCGGCCGGTTAATGATCTTCAAAGGCTTGCCGAGACCGGTCCCCCGCCCCGCGGCGAGCGGGATGTCGTAGTGACGGCCGTGGTACTCGAGGACCTCCCGGCGCCAGACCTTCCGGCAGATCTCGATGGTCTCGCGGGTCCGGCCCAGCGGGGCATCGTAGGGGACACCGTGGAAACCCTCGATGACCTGCGGCCCCGACGCGCCGATCCCGAGGGTGAACCGCCCGCGCGAGACGAAGTCGAGGCCCGCGGCGGTCATCGCGATGAGGCTCGGGGTGCGCGTGTAGAGCTGCATGATCCCCGAGGCGATCTCGACGCGCGAGGTCCGGGCGGCGAGGAACCCCAGCTGGCTGACCGCGTCGAAGCTGTAGGCCTCGGCGACCTGGATGACCTGGAGCCCGGCCTTCTCGTAGTCGGCGAGCCCCGAGACGGTCTCCTCGAAACCTCCGCTGTACCCCAGCGACATCGCGATGCGCACGTACGCCACCCCTCCGGCCAGCTCCCGCCACGGCCCCGTCGACCCTGGCGTCTCACCCCCTGAGTTTGACTCCGGCCGCGGTTCGGGCACCACCGATCACGTCCGGGGTGTCGGATCCGGAGAACTGGGGCCGGGAGAGTTGTCTCGTCCTTTTATGATCTCGTCCTTTTATGATCTTGAACGCGGATGCTCGTCAACACCGTTGATTATCTTGCTGTTCCCGTGCACCCGTCCGCGGCCTCGGCGGGTTCGGCGTGGATGCGGCCGCGGGTGGCCCGCAACAGGCGGCCGCTCCCGCCCCACCGGTTCTGGATGATTTCCGCGGCGATGGAGACGGCCGTCTCCTCGGGCGTGCGCGCACCCAGATCCAGTCCGATGGGTGAGCGCAGCCGGGCCAGGTCTGGCTCGCTCACCCCGTCCTCGCGCAGCCGGCGCAGCCGGTCGGCGTGGGTGCGCCGCGACCCCATCGCCCCGACGTATCCGGCCGGGGAGCGCAGCGCCGCGCGCAGCACCGGGAGGTCGAATCTGGGGTCGTGGGTGAGGACGCAGATCACCGTGCGCGCGTCGACCTCGGTGCGGGCGAGGAACGCCGCCGGTCGCTCGCATACCACCTCGTGGGCGTCGGGGAACCGGCGAGGAGTGGCGAAGACCGGCCGCGCGTCGCACACCGTCACCCGGTGACCGAGGAAACGCCCGATGCGGACCACCGCGGCGGCGTAGTCGATCGCCCCGAAGACCAGCATCCGCGGCGGGGGCGCGAACGAACGGACGAACACCGGTACCGCGTCGGGTCGCCGCTGCCCGCGAGGGCCCTCCTGCCCGCGGCGGCCCCCCTGCCCGTGGAGACCGTAGTGACGCAGGCCGCTGAGCCCGGCCGCGAGCATGCCACGGGCCTCGTCGAGCCCGGACACCTCGAGCCCGGACACCTCGGACGCACCCGACGAACCGGCGGTCCGTTCCGGCCACACCACGACCTGGCTGCCCAACCGCTCGCCACCGGCCACGGTCAGCAGGGCTACCGGCTCGTCGGCGGCGATCGCTGCAAGGACCGCGTCGAGCGGCGATGGCCCCAGGTCCGGCTGGCCCGGTGGGGGCGACAGATCTGACCCGTCGGGCAGGTGCGGCAGGTGCGGCGTAACAACGAGATCGATGACGCCGCCGCAGGTGAGCCCGGCGGCGAACACGTCGTCGTCGCAGATCCCGTAGGTCTCGAAGGCCGGCGCCCCCGTGCGGACCACCTCGGCGGCCACCTCGTACACGGCGCCCTCCACGCAGCCGCCGGACACACTGCCGACGACCTCGCCGTCGGCAGCCACGGCCATCGCCGCACCCGGCTGGCGCGGCCCGCTGCCCCGGACATCGACGACCGTGGCCACGGCGAACGCGGTGCCCGCCGCCCGCCACCGGCGCAGGGTACCGGCGATCTCGCGCAC
>NZ_CDWRCK010000179.1:0-8877 GCF_977927595.1 Frankia sp. CcWB3 | reverse complement strand
GTACCGGGGGGCGTGGCGGTGGAAGGCGTGGCGGCGGCCGGGGTGAGTTGAGCAGCGTCGTCGTCGACTGCGAGAACGGTTTCCTGCGCCTGGGCCTGGCCCAGCGGCTCGCGGGCGCCCTCGGCGGCATCACGATCCCACTGGACGCCCTGCACCATCTCACTCCTCGCGCGGCGTCCCGCACGACGTCCGGGGAGGTGGCCTGTTGACGCCGCAGGGACAGCCCGAGACCGTCCCCGACGACGGGCTGACCACCCGCCAGCGCCGCGACCGGCCGCTGCTGATGGTTCACACCGGCGACGGCAAGGGGAAGTCGACGGCCGCGTTCGGTCTGGCGTTGCGCGCCTGGTCACAGGGCTGGCCGGTCGGAGTGTTCCAGTTCGTCAAGTCCGCGAAGTGGCGCATCGGCGAGGAACGCGCGCTGCAGGTACTCGCCGACTCCGGCCAGGGCGGCCCGGTCACCTGGCACAAGATGGGCGCGGGCTGGAGCTGGGTGCGCGAACGGGTCGACCCGGACGGTGACCCAGGTGCCGCCGCCCGGGAGGGCTGGGCGCAGATCACCCGGGACCTCGCCGCGCAGACCTACCGGCTGTACGTGCTCGACGAACTGACCTACCCGTTGCGCTGGGGATGGCTCGACGTCAACGAGGTCGTCGAGGTCCTGCGCTCCCGCCCCGGCCGTCAGCATGTCGTCGTCACCGGGCGGCGCGCCCCCCGGGAGCTGCTCGACGCCGCCGACCTCGTCACCGAGATGACCAAGGTCCGCCATCCCATGGACACCGGGCAAAAAGGGCAGCGGGGCATTGAATGGTGAGCGAGCTCCGGGCGGAGATCGACATTCCCCGGCTGGTTCTCGCCGCCCCGGCCAGCGGCGCCGGCAAGACGACGGTGACCACCGGGCTGATAGCCGCGTTCACCGCCCGCGGCCTGCGCGTCTCCCCGCACAAGGTCGGCCCGGACTACATCGATCCCGGCTACCACGCGCTGGCCTGCGGCCGGCCGGGCCGCAACCTCGACGCGGTGCTCTGCGGCGCGGCGCGCATCGCCGCGCTGTTCGCCCACGGGGCCCGCGGCGCGGACCTCGCCGTCGTCGAAGGGGTGATGGGCCTGTTCGACGGGGTGGCCCGTCCCGGTCCCGGTGAGCAGGCCGACCATGCCTCCACCGCGCACGTCGCCCGGCTGCTCGACGCCCCCGTCGTGCTCGTCGTCGACGTCTCCGGCGCCGCCCGCTCGATCGCCGCGCTCGTCGCCGGGTTCCGCGGATTCGACCGGCGGATCCGCCTGGCCGGGGTGATCCTCAACCGGGTCGGTTCCCCCCGTCACCGCGACCTGCTCACCGAGGCACTCGACGACATCGCCGTGCCCGTGCTCGGCGCGGTGCCGCGGGAACAGGCCGTCCACACCCCCTCGCGGCATCTCGGTCTGGTACCGGCGGCGGAACGCAGGCCCGCCGCCGTCGCCGCCGTCGACCGGCTCGGCGCGCTGGTCGGATCCGCCTGCGACCTCGACGCCCTGCTGCGGGTGGCACGCACCGCGCCGCCGTTGCGCGTCGCACGTTGGGATCCGGCCACCGTGCTCGCCGCGGCCGGACCGGCGGACCCGGCAGCGATCGCTCCGGTAGCGGTCACGACAGCAGACCCGGCGGTGCCCGCGGTGCCCGACCGGCCCCCGCGGGTCGCGGTCGCCGGGGGAGCCGCGTTCACCTTCGGCTACCCCGAACACATCGAGCTGCTCACCGCCGCGGGCGCCGACGTCGTCCCCGTCGACCCGCTGCGCGACGAGACGCTGCCACCGGGAACCGACGCCCTGATCATCGGCGGTGGTTTCCCCGAGGAGCACGTCGCCGCGCTCGCCGACAACGCCCGGTTACGCGCCGAGGTCGCCGCGTTCGCCGCCCGCGGCGGGCCGGTCGCCGCCGAGTGCGCCGGACTGCTCTACCTGGCCCGCACCCTGGACGGCGCGCCGATGTGCGGGGTTCTCGACGTGGAGGCGGTGATGGGCCCGCGGCTCACCCTCGGCTACCGCAGCGCGATCGCCGCCGCGGACAGCCCCTTGGCGGCGGCCGGGACCACCGTGCACGCCCACGAGTTCCACCGTACGGTCCTGCTGCCCCCACCCGGCCGGTCGCCGTCCGACCCACGGTCGCCGTCCCCCGCCCGCGGCGGCGCCGCGGGCGGGCCCCCCGGGCCGTCGGGGGTGGCGGCGTGGTGGCTGCCGATACCCGGAACCGCTCCCCGGCCTGCGCCGGGACGCGTCGCGGGTGGTGGCCGGCGTGGCGGGGAGCAGGCGGCGTCGCCGTGGATGTCCGAGGGGTTCGTGCACCGCCGGGTGCACGCCTCCTACCTGCATCTGCACTGGGCCGGACGACCCGGCGCCGCCACCCGCCTGCTCGCCGCCGCCCGCGCGGCGTGACCGGAGCAGAACCGGGGGACGGGGGACTGGTCGTCGGTGTCGGTGCACGGCCCGGGGTGACGGCGGCGGAGATCCTGGGGCTGGTCGAGGCGGCGCTGCACGACCTCGCGGCGCCGATGAGCGCGGTGCGCCGGATGGCGACGGTCGAGGCCCGCCGGGACGAACCGGGCGTCGTCGCCGCCGCACGCCACCACGGCTGGCCGCTGGTGGGCCATCCCGCCGCCCTGCTCGCAGGCGTCGACGTGCCCCATCCCGGTGCCGCCGCCCACGCCGCGCTCGGCACCCCGAGCGTCGCCGAGGCCGCCTGCCTGATCCCCCTCGCTGTCCCCCTGTCCCTGGGAACGGCCATGCCACAGCCGGTCCTGCTCGTGCCCAAACGCGCCGGCCGGCGGGTGACGGTCGCGATCGCCCGGCATGGCGCGCCGGATCGGGGTAGCGGCGCTTCCGCGTGACCGCGGACCAGGTCGGCTGGGTGGTCGAGCGGACCACTTTGATCAGCATCGGCTCGCGCCGCTGGTGTTGTTAAGGAAGACAAACACGAGCGGGTGATGATCCCGCCAGGCGATCGTCGGCGCGGAGAACCTGCTGATCCGACCGGTGAAACCCGGCCCTTTCCTAGCTATCCTGTCGGGGTGGCGGTGCAGCTACGGCTGGAGCGGGACGCGCGGGCGTTGACCGAGGTCGTCACTCGACTTCGACGGGTGCTGCGGACGAGTATCCGCAGCGACTACCCGTGGGAGGCCCTGCCGATGGCCCAGGTGGAGTTGTTGCAGTGCCTGCAGGAACGCGACGGCGCGCGGGTAGGTGAACTCGCCGGCCTGCTCCACCTGGCTCCGAATACGGTGAGCACCCTGGTGCAACAGATGTCGGACGCGGATCTTCTGCGGCGGGTCACCGACCCGGCCGACCGGCGCGCGGCCCGGGTGTCGTTGACCGAGACCGGTACCCGCCATCTGCAGGGGTGGCGCGAGGCCCACGAACGCAGGCTCGGCGACGCACTGGGCCGGCTCGCCGCCGCCGACCAGGCCGTTATCGTCGAAGCCTTGCCGGCCCTGTCACGCCTGGTCGAACAGCTCGATGACCGCCGCACGGCCGGACCCGTCCCCCGCCGCCACCGGCGGGCCCTGAGCGCGGATCTCCGGGGGGCGTAATCACGCACGTTGGCATCTACCTCGGCGGGCAGAGCGGTCAGGCTGGGATGCCCGGACGCTCCGGCCGGCTGCCGATCTCCGCGATGAGGTCCTTGATAAGGATCTCGATCTGGTCGCGGATCGGGCGAACAGCGTCGACGCCCTGGCCGGCGGGGTCGTCGAGGTCCCAGGTGAGATAGTTCTTGCCGGGGAAGACCGGGCAGGCGTCGCCGCAGCCCATGCTGATCACATAGTCGGAGGCCTGCACCGCCTCGGTGGTCAGCACCTTGGGCTTCTGGCCGGTGATGTCGATGCCGACCTCGGCCATGGCGGCGACCGCGGCGGGGTTGACCTGCTCGGCGGGCAGGGAGCCGGCGGAACGCACCTCGATCCGGTCACCGGCGAGGTGTCGCAGGAATCCGGCGGCCATCTGGGAGCGGCCGGCGTTGTGCACGCAGACGAACAGGACGGATGCAACAGGGCTGGTGGTCACGGCAGTCTCGTGGCCTTCCTCACAGCGCAGCGTGCCGGCTACGCCGATGGATGCGGTCGGGTCTAGAGCGGGGCTCGGTCCCGGCGTACCGGGCCATGGATCGTAGGCGCCGGGGCGCCGTCAGCAGCAGGGGCTGATCATCGTGCTGAGTGCGGCGAGGGCGTCGGGTGCGGCCTTGTAGTAGGCCCAGACCCCGCGCTTGTCGCGGGTGAGCAGGCCGACGTCGACGAGGACTTTCAGGTGGTGGCTGATCGTGGGCTGGGTCAGCCCGAGCGGCTCGGTCAGCTCGCACACGCACGCCTCCCCGCCCTCGTGGGCGTAGATCAGCGACACCAGCCGCAGCCGGGTTGGGTCCGCGATCGCCTTGAGCACACCGGCGAGGCGGGCGGCGGCCTCGGCGGACAGCGGTTGACGGGTCAACGGGCTGCAACACACCCACGCTCCAGGCCCGGCCGCCGCGTCCGGGGCGCGCGCGGTCACGGCCGGGGGCGGTAGGGCGGCCGACGATGCGGCGGGGCGGGTTGCGGTGGTCATGGCCTCCAGCATGCCTCAGCTATTGACAGCGGCCTATGCCTGGGCGCATCCTCGGCGCCAGCAGTTGCTATAGATATCGGTCGATGTCTGGAGGGTTGGGATGGCGAGGGTGCAGTTGGCGTTGAACGTCTCGGACGTGGACGCCGCGGTGGACTTCTACTTCCTGACCGCGCGATGACGGGAGAACAGCCACAGCCACATCTCGCCCGGCGGTTGGCGGCGGAGGCGGTCGGCAGCATGCTGCTGGCCGCCCTCGTCATCGGCTCCGGCATCGCCGCCCAGCAGCTCAGCCCGAACCAGACCGGCCTGGAACTAGCGGAGAACGCGGTGGCCACCGCCGCCGGCCTGTTCGCGATCATCTTGATGGTCGGGCCGGTGTCCGGGGCGCACTTCAACCCGGTCGTGTCCGCGGTCGACGCCGTCTTCGGCGGACTGTCGTGGCGGGACGTGGCCGCCTACCTGCCCGCCCAGGTCGCCGGCTGCATCGCCGGCGCCGTCCTGGCGAACTTGATGTTCGACCGGTCGGCGGTGTCGATCTCCACCCACCACCGGGCCACCTGGCCGCATCTGCTGTCCGAGGTCGTCGCCACGGCCGGCCTGCTGCTGGTCATCTTCGCCCTGGCCCGCTCGGGCCGGTCGGACAAGGCTCCGGCCGCGGTCGGCGCCTACATCGGCGCCGCCTACTGGTTCACCTCGTCCACGTCCTTCGCCAACCCGGCGATCACGACTGGCCGGATGTTCTCCGACAGCTTCGCCGGTATTGCTCCGGCGTCCGCTCCGGGGTTCATCGCCGCGCAGCTCGTCGGCGGCCTGGTCGGGACCGGGCTGATCCGCCTGTTCTACCCGCAGCTGGGCCGGGCCGCGGCGGCGGAGGTCGTCGTCGCTCATCCCGCCGCGAGCGTGAATGGCGCGGCTGCGGCCGGTGAGCCCGACCAGTCCGTCCGATCTCGTCCATCGGGGATATCCGGTACGTGACCGTCGCTCGTGCTGGGACGGTGCACCGGCCGCAAGGCGCGGGCCGCGCTCGATTCGGGAACGGTGCTCATGCTGGCGGGTCCGTGCCCGGCAGGAGCGCAGCCCGCCGCTGACCCGAGTTGTCTCTGCGGCGGTGTGGCCGGGGTGTGGCGTGCGGGCCCATCTTGACCGCAGCCACCCTCACACCGACAATCACCTCAATGGACGTTGAGTCAATGACAGTTGAGCGAAGGGCCGCGTTGCATGCGGCGCTCGCCGAGCCCGCGCGACTGGCCGTCGTCGACGCCCTGGCCCTCGGCGAAGCGTCCCCGAGCGAGCTGGGCACCGCGCTCGGAATCCCGTCGAACCTGCTCGCCCACCACCTCGCCACGCTGGAGGGCACCGGGCTGATCCGGCGGACCCGCTCGCAGGCCGACCGTCGCCGCAGCTACCTGCACCTCGTACCCGAGGCCCTGGCCACCCTCCTTCCGCCCGCGGTCCTCCCGGCGCCGCGCGTGGTCTTCGTCTGCACCCACAACACCGCACGCTCGCAGCTGGCCGCCGCGCAATGGACGGCCCGAAGCAGCGTCCCCGCGGCCTCAGCCGGCACCGACCCGGCCCCGGCCGTCCACCCCCGCACGATCGACGTCGCCCGTCGCCACGGCCTGGCCCTCACCGCCCCGCGCACAGCGCACCTCGACGACGTCCTGCAACCCGACGACCTCGTGGTGACCGTCTGCGACAACGCCCACGAACACCTGCGACGCCCCACGGAACGCCGGCTGCACTGGTCGGTGCCCGACCCGGTCCCGACCGACACCGACGACGCCTTCGAGTACACCTTCGCCGACCTCGCAACCCGCATTGAACGGCTCGCGGGAGCCGTCGCGGGCCCGGCGCCGGCCGCGGCGGCCGGCGCCAACGGCCGGCCCGCCGCAGCGACCGTCGATCAGCACCGTCCCGCCTGACCCGCACGGCCCTCTTCCGGCAAGGAGATAAGTCCCATGACCGACTCCACCCACCCAGCCGACCGGCTATCCGGGCTCAATCTGGCCGCGCGCAACCAGGTGAAAGCGGCGATCCGCCGGCTGGCCTACGAGTACGAAACCTGCTTCACCCAAGGCGACGTGGAAGAGGTCTTTACCGACTCATTCAACCGTTTCGCTGCTACCGCCCGGGTCACCCTGTACCTGCCGGTGCTGGCAGAAAGGGGACGTAATGAAGTAACAAATACGCGATCGAGAGCATCATCGCAGGTCACAGGCCTGTGGAGGGTTCGAAACGCGCAAGTTATTTCATTTCGACTCCAAAAGATCACCCGGGAACGCCTTGAAGCATTGGCTACCACCCGCGGGCTGATCGCCAAGAAGGTCCCGGAGGTGCTGTTCGTCTGCGTGCACAACGCCGGCCGCTCCCAGATGGCCGCCGTGTTCACCCGCCACTACGCCGGCACCCAGCTGCACATCCGCACCGGCGGCTCGGACCCTGCCGAAGGCATCCACCCCGAGGTCATCGTCGCGATGAAAGAGATCGGGCTGAGTCTGGACGAGGAGTTCCCCAAGCCGCTCACCGACGACATCCTCGCTGCCGCCGACGTCGTGATCACCATGGGCTGTGGCGACACCTGCCCCTACGTTCCCGGCAAGCGCTATGAGGACTGGCCCATCGACGACCCCGCCGTCTCTGCCCCGCAGCGGGTACGGGCCATCCGCGACGACATCGGCACCCGCGTGCGCGGCCTGCTTGCCAGCCTCCTGCCCGACCAGGCTCTGCCCGCCCGCTAGCCCGCGGCCGGTTATCCGGCCCGCGTGCCCACGTCCAGCGGCCGGCCTGGCATCCGCCCCCGCACCGGCCTACTATGTCTGTGACAGAGTTTATCTGTCACAGACATAGCTGGAGAGCCGCGTCCTGCCGTGAGCGGCTTCCGCTGGAGGAGCAGGTAGCCATGGACCCGGGCGTGCGTACCTCCGCGTCCCGCAACACCCTGATGTCGCTGCTGGCCCACGAGCGGGCCCGCCCTCGCGCGGTCCGCGACCTGCCGGGCGGCTGGTGGCTGGCGGTCGCCACCGTGTGCTTCGGCGCGTTCATGGGCCAACTCGACGCCAGCATCGTCACCCTGGCCTACGGGCCGCTGTGCGCACAGTTCCACGCCCCGCTCACTGCAGTCACCTGGGTCTCCCTGGCCTACCTGCTCACCCTGGTCGCCCTGCTGGTGCCCGTCGGCCGGCTCGCCGACGCCTACGGCCGCAAACAGTTCTACCTCTACGGACTCCTCGTCTTCACCGCCGCCTCTGCCGCCTGTGGCCTGGCTCCCAGCCTCGCCGCTTTGATCGGTTCCCGCGTCGCGCAGGCCGTCGGCGCCGCGATGCTGCAGGCCAACAGCGTCGCCCTTGTCGCCACCAGCGCACCCCGCCCGAGGATGCGCGCCGCCCTGGGCGTCCAGGCCGCCGCCCAGGCCCTCGGCCTCGCTCTCGGCCCCACCCTCGGCGGAGCCCTGGTCACCACTCTCGGCTGGCGCTGGGTGTTCGCCATCAACGTCCCCGTCGGGACAATCGCCCTCATCGCCGGCTACTACCTGCTACCCCGCACCCGCCAGCGCACCGACCCTGCCCCCTTCGACTGGCCGGGCCTGGCCCTCTTCGCCACCGCCACCACCACCCTGCTGCTGGCCGTCTCGGCTGTCTCCGGCCTGAACCTGCCCTCCGCGGCCACCGCCATCCTCGCTATCCTCGCCCCGCTCGCCGGCTACGGCCTCGTCCGACGGGAACGCCGCGCGCCGGCACCCCTGATCGACCTGCGCCTCCTTCGCATCCCTGCCCTCGCGGGGGGACTCGTCGGCGCGCTGTGCGGCTACCTCGTCCTGTTCGGCCCGCTCGTCCTGGTCCCCGTCGTCCTCACCGACCGCGGCACCTCCCCCCTGCACGCCGGGCTGGTCCTCACCGCCCTGCCCGGAGGCTTCGCGCTCGCCGCCAGCGGCGCCGGGGCGGTCCTACCCGACCGGTGGAGCGACCGCCGCCGCTACGCGCTCGGCGCCGTCACCTGCACGATGGCACTCGCCGCCGCACTCGCCGTGCCACTGTCCGCACCCTGGCTGATCCCCCCGATGGCCGTGCTCGGCCTCGGCCTCGGCCTCTACACCCCCACCAACAACACCGCGATCATGAGTGCGATCCCGGCCCACGCGGCGGGTACCGGCGGGGGACTGGTCAACATGACCCGCGGCCTGGGCACCGCCCTCGGCGTGGCCATGGTCACCCTCGCCGTCCACCTCGCCGCCGGCCCCACCGGACCCCGCCTGGCAATCGTCGGCCTCACCGCGGCATCCCTCCTCCTGTTCGCCCCCCCCCTCCCCCC
>NZ_CDWRCK010000178.1:0-9035 GCF_977927595.1 Frankia sp. CcWB3 | reverse complement strand
CGCAAGTTATTTCATTTCGACTCCTGAGGCGTCCGCGGCAGGCGGGCAAACGGGAGGCGTCGCGGACCGGCGTGGGGTCCGAGCGTCGGCGTGCCGGTGCGCGCACGTCCGGGGATGCGTGGCCTGTGGGTGAACCCTCGTTATCCACAGACGACCAACCGAGGGTTTCCGAAGCCGCCGTGACGGCTCACTGTGGGAGAGGCCGTTCGCGGCCAGCCCGGCGGATCCGTCCCTGACCCGAGGAGCACGCCATGCTCGAGACGACCATCACGCTTGTCGGCAACCTGGTCGACGATCCGGATCATCGGATGGCGGCCAACGGTGCGTCGATATGCACCTTCCGCCTCGCGTCGACGCCCCGCCGGTTCGATCGTTCCGAGAGCCGCTGGGTCGACGGAACCACGCTGTTCCTGCGGGTCTCCTGCTGGCGCCAGCTCGCGGACAACGTCGCTGCCAGCCTCGTCCGGGGTGATCGTGCGCTCGTCTACGGCCGGCTGCGGCAGCGGTCGTTCGAGACGGGCGAAGGGGAACGGCGGGTTACCTACGAGATCGACGCGGATGCGGTCGGAACCGAGCTCACCTGGCATGCGGCTCGCTCGGAGCGACTTGCCCGTCGCCCGGGCTCCGCCCCCGCGGGGGCGGCGGCCGCGACGGGTGTTCCCAGTGATCCGTCCGCTCTGGTGGGATCCGAGCACGGCGCTCTGGCCGGCTTCCCGGTCGCTGGTGCGGATGCGGATGCGGCCGGAGCGGCATCTGCCGCGACGGCCATGGCGTCGATGGTCGCGGGACCGCCGGCGGGTGCCGGGCGGCTCCAGGGCGCGGGTGTGGCGCCCGGCGGACCGCGCCCGTCCGCGGTGACGGTCGACGATTCACCCTGGCAGTCGTTTCCCTCCTCCTCCCATGACCTCTCCTGATCGTCCAGCCGTCGATGGCGGGGACCTGGAGGGCGGGTCGGACCGACCTGCGTCCGGCGCGGCCAAGGGCGCTGGGTACCGTGCCGTGGATGAGCAGCCGGCACGAGATGGGGCCGACGGGGCCTGTCTCCGCCGAACCCGGGACAGAGCCGCAGGCGCCCTTCGACGTCATCGATGCGCAGGTTGTCGTGAGTCCCGGCTTGGAGAGCGGCCTTGCGCACGCGACACCCGGATCGGTGGTCGTCGCCGCGCCCAGGGGTGATGCCGAGCCCCGGAACGACACGCCGCGGTCCCGGCCGGACGGCGAACAACCGCCGGCCGGGCCGCCGGCTTCCGACGACGCTCACGGTCGGCGGGCTCCCGTCCAGCGGCTGCGCGTTCGTCTCGCGAGTATCTCGGGGCCCGCCCGGTACGTGATGGTGCTCGCCGTCCTGAGCGCGGCGGTCGCCGTCGTCCTCCGGCACACCGTGTTCCCGTTCCTGTCGGTCAATAACGACGAGGGCATCTACCTCCTGCATGCCAGGACCCTCGCCGAGGGCCGCCTGTTCCCGCCCGCCCCGGACCCGGCGCCGTCCTACCTGCCATGGCTGGGAACCGTTGTCGGCGATCACTACGTGTTGAAGTACACGCCCTTCGTACCCGCGATCTTCGCGATCGGCATCGTGCTGACGGGAAGCATCGATCCGGCGCTTGCGATGATCGTCATGGCGGCGGTCGTCGTCACCTACCTACTGGGCGCCGAGCTGTCTGGCAGCCGGCGGACCGCGGCGTTGGCGGCGACCCTGCTCGCCTTCTCCCCGCTGGTGATCCTCCAGAGCGCGATGGTGCTGAGCTACCTGCCGACCCTGGTGCTGCTGCAGGTGACCGTCCTGGGAGTGCTGCGGGGACGGCGCCGCCGACGGGCGGCACCGGTGGTCGTCGCGGGCCTCGCCCTCGGCGTGGCGGCGGCGGTGCGGCCGTACGACGTCGTCCTGCTCCTGGCTCCGCTCGCGATCTGGCTGGTCTTGACCTCCACGGGCGGGCGCTGGTGGCTGTGCCGGTGGCTGCTTTGCGGGCTCGCCGCGCCCATGGTGCTCGTCCTGCTCAGCAACGCCGCCGCCACCGGTGACCCGTTGCGGCTGCCGTTCGCGCTCCTCGAACCCGACGACAAGATCGGCTTCGGGTTGCGCAAGCTGTATCCCGGCGACGGCAGGCACGACTTCGGCCTGGTCGAAGGGCTGCAGTCGGTTGGCGACCACCTGTGGTTGTTCGGCGGCTGGGCCTGCGGGGGAGTAGTGCTGGCCGGCTGTGCGATCGTCGTGGCGGCTCGGCGGCAGCTGTCCGCACCCGCCGCGGTCCTGGGTGCGGGTGGGCTGCTCTTCCTGGGCGGATACGTCGGCTTCTGGGGCGCGTGGAACGCGGCCGAGTTGTGGGGCGGCATCCGCTACGTCGGCCCCTTCTACCTGGTCCCGGTGCTCATCCCGCTCGTCCACCTCGGCGCGGAGGGCCTGGTCAGGGCCGGCGAAGCCGTCTTCGCCCGCGGGCACCGCTTCGGGCTCACCGCCGTCGCGGGGACCGGCGCCGCCATCCTGGCGCTCACGGCCGTCGTCCTGGTCGGGGCGGTGCGCGCCAACCTCACGCTCACCGGGCACGACCGTGACCTCAGCGCGATGCTGGATCGGCTGCCGGGCGACCCGCTCGTGTTCGTCGCGGTGAACCCGCCGTTTCTCGGGCATCCCACTCCGGTGACCGCGAACGGGCCGAAGCTCGACGGTCCCGTCCTGTTCGCCGTGTCGCGGGGGGTCGACGATCTCATCGTGGCCGCTGACCACGCGGACCGCCCGGCCTACCTGCTCCGCCTGGCATCGGCCTACGGCCGCTCACCCGCCTCGCCTTCCACCGCGCGGGTCGAACGGCTGGCGGTCAGGAGCGGCAGGCGGGTGGCGGTGACCCTGCGAGTGGATGCCGCGCCCGCGGGCGCCCGTTCCGCCCGCGTCGTGCTCACCGAGGGTGCCCGCCGCCTGTCGATTCCGGTCCATCCGCGGATCCCCACCTCGATGATCCTCACCGTCGACGCGGACGGCCTCGATATCACCGACGTCACCAATATCACCAGTATCACCAACATCGCCGGCGGCACGGACAGCCCCGGCGGCACCACGACGGACCGCAACGACTCCGGCCGGTCCCCGGTGCATTCCGGATCCCTCGGCCGTCCGTCGGCGAGCACCGTGCGGGACGGCCGGGGCACCTCCATCACCGTGGCCTACTACGCGACGAGCCCTTCCGGACGGGAACATTTCCTTGATCATCAGGTGTTGCCCGTGCGGCTGGCCGCACGGGACGGTTCCCGGTCGGACGGTTCCCGGCCGGCTGCCGGCCCGCCGGTCACCGTGCTCGGATCCCTGGGGGAGGTCGATGAGGTCGGCGAGGGGCGGCGGCCGCCGCTGCGCATCATCATCGATGATCGTCGAGGCTGACCTGCCCGCCCGGGTAACCTGCCTGCCCCGGCGCCCCGATCCCCCGGTGATCGGTCGGCCCGGTGATCGGTCGATGCGGCGGATGGGAGGAAGCATGTACGTTCCGTCGAGGACGTCAGTCCCCGGCTCGTAGATCCGTAGGACGGGCCGGAAATCACCGACTGCCGCGGGCAGCCAGTTGGCAAGCGGCCGGCCGTCCTCCGGGGGGATCGCTCTGGAGCAGGATGCGCACCGAGCCGTCCGGACCGCGGCGCAGATCGCGGTCGCCGCTCCGCAGGGAATACCGGTGCAGGGGATTCTCGACGAGGTAGTACTCGGGCGCGTCGTACATTGTCAGCGACCAGAACGCGGCCTGCGGCGGCGGCACCAGCTCCAGCAGGTACCGGTGGGCCCCGCTCAGCTGACGGCCGTCCGTGTCGATAGCACGGCTCGCCTGGATCTCCTCGTAGCCGTGCGTCGCGCCCCGCGGCAGCCGGGCGGCCATCGCCCGGGCGAGACGGGCCTGTGCCCGATCGCTTATCCGCCAGGCCGGATCGTCGATCGTGCCTGGTCCGAGTCGGTCCAGGTTGAAGTCGAGGGCATGCGGGGTGCTCGCCCAGCCGTTCGTCAGCGCCCGGCCGGCGTGCGCCACCCGTTCGAGCTCGTCGCGGCCGGCGCGCAGCCCGGTGCGCAGGGACCAGGCGAGGCCCGGGTTGGGGTCGATGTACGGCGAAGGATCGTTGAGGATCCCGAGCGAGGTGAAGTGGCGGGCGTACTCGGCCTCGGCCCGCGACGGAGGATAGGCGCGCAGCCAGATGCGCAGCTCCTCCCAGAACCGGAGGTCGTCACAGACCCTCTTCGAGTGCTCCGGCGGTCCCTCCGCGCGGCGGGCCTCGGGATCCAGCGGGCTCAGGTCCAGTTCCTCCTGCAGCCGGGACACCGCCGCGATGTCCGCCGGGCCGTCGAAGCCAAACCGGTTGATCAGCGTCAGCAGCCGGGTCGGCGCCTTGATGCGGGCCAGCGACGCGGGCGCGCTGCCCGTCCAGCCCGGCGGGACGAGCAGATAGCGCCCACCCCGTCCGCCGGTGGTTCGCCGTCCCACGTAGGCGAAGTTGTTCCGCCAGGCGTCCATGAAGATCATCACGCTGTAACGATCCGGCGTGTCGGGGATCCGCAGGACCAGCGGACCCGGCGTGAGGTCGACCTCGGCCACCGAGCACAGGGCGTCGTTGTCGACGCTGACGAAGCAGGACAGTGGCGCGGGCGGTTCCGTCTCGTGAGCGAAGGCGTTGTACCCGGCGGGCCGGATCGGCCCGATTCCCTCAGCCGCCGTCCGTACGCTCAGCCGGACATTGCTGACCAGGGGATATCCGAAGATGAACGCCTCGGCCGCCAGCCCGAGCCGATGGTCACTCGCGAGCATGCCGTCCTCCCCGCGCTCGTCATCTCCGTTTCAGTGGTCGCCCCCATGCAGCGGTCGCCCCCACAGTCCGTGCCCTTCTTTGTGGTGTGGTACCCACCGGATGCCGTCCGGGGACCGGGCGGACCCGATGATCCGCCCGGTCCCCGGCGTCGGCCGACGGGCCACCGATCACCGCTGTGAGGAACGCGGGCGCGATGCCCTAGGGTTGATGGCATGGCGCAGTACGTCTTCCAGATGCGCAAAGCGCGCAAGGCCCATGGCGACAAGGTCATCCTCGATGACGTGACCCTGTCGTTCCTCCCCGGAGCCAAGATCGGGGTAGTCGGCCCGAACGGCGCGGGGAAGTCGTCCCTGCTCAAGATCATGGCCGGCCTCGATCAGCCGAGTAACGGCGAGGCGACCCTGAGCCCCGGCTACACGGTCGGCATGCTCGCCCAGGAACCCTCGCTGGACGAGACCAAGGACGTCCGCGGCAACGTCGAGGACGGCGTGCGCGAGATCCGCCGGGTGCTCGTCCGCTACGAGGAGATCAACGAGAAGATGTCCGCGCCCGACGCGGACTTCGACTCCCTCCTTGCCGAGCAGGCCGAGCTCATCGACAAGATCGAGGCCGCGAACGCCTGGGAGCTCGACAGCCAGCTCGACCAGGCCATGGACGCGCTGCGGCTGCCGCCCGGCGATGCCGACGTCACCCTGCTCTCCGGCGGTGAGCGCCGCCGGGTCGCGCTGTGCAAGCTCCTGCTCGAGGCTCCCGACCTACTCCTGCTTGACGAGCCGACCAACCATCTCGACGCCGAGAGCGTCGCCTGGCTGGAGCAGCACCTCGCCCGCTATGCGGGCGCCGTGCTGGCCGTCACCCACGACCGGTACTTCCTGGACAACGTCGCCGGCTGGATCCTCGAGCTCGACCGGGGCCGTGCCCTGCCCTACGAGGGCAACTACACCACCTACCTGGAGAACAAGGCGGCCCGGCTGAAGGTCGAAGGCCAGAAGGACGCCAAGCGGCGCCGGGTACTCGCCCAGGAACTCGAGTGGGTCCGGTCCAACCCGAAGGCCCGCCAGACCAAGAGCAAGTCGCGCCTCGCCCGCTACGAGGAGCTGGCCGCCGAGGCGGACCGGGCGCGCCCGCGCGACTTCGAGGACATCCAGATCCCGCCCGGCCCCCGGCTCGGCAACCAGGTTATCGAGGCCAAGGGGCTCACCAAGGGCTTCGATGACCGGCTCCTCATCGACAACCTGTCGTTCACCCTGCCGCGCGGCGGCATCATCGGCGTGATCGGCCCCAACGGCATCGGTAAGACGACCTTGTTCAAGATGTTGACCGGGCAGGAGGCGCCGGACGCCGGGGAGCTCGTCATCGGCGACACCGTCGACATCGCCTATGTCGACCAGACCCGCTCGGGCCTGGACCCGAAGAAGAACGTCTGGCAGGTCGTCTCCGACGGCCTCGACCACATCGTCGTCGGCAAGGTCGACTTCCCGAGCCGGGCGTACGTGTCGTCGTTCGGGTTCAAGGGGCCCGACCAGCAGAAGCCCGTCGGTGTGTTGTCCGGCGGGGAGCGTAACCGGCTGAATCTCGCGCTCACCCTCAAGCGTGGCGGCAACGTCCTGCTTCTCGACGAGCCCACCAACGACCTCGACGTGGAGACGCTGCGCTCCCTGGAGGACGCGCTGCTGGAGTTCGCCGGCTGCGCCGTGGTCATCTCCCACGACCGCTGGTTCCTCGACCGGGTCGCCACCCACATCCTGGCCTGGGAGGGAACCGACGAGGACCCGGCGCGCTGGTTCTGGTTCGAGGGGAACTTCGCCGACTACGAGACCAACAAGATCGATCGTTTCGGGCAGGAGGCGGCCCGCCCGCACCGCGTCACCTACCGCAAGCTCACCCGGGACTGAGAGCGCACCCGGGCCGGCCGCCCGGCTGCCCGGCTGTGCCCGCGGGCACCGAGCGGTCAGTCGGGGCGGTTCTGCAGCGAGTTCGCCGCCATCGACAGGTAGCCCCAGAGCTGCCTGTCGAGATCGGGCGGCAGGTCCAGGGAGTCGACCGCGGCCCGCATGATCTTCAGCCAGGCGTCCCGCTGCGCCGGGCCGATCGCGAACGGGCCGTGCCGCCTCCGCAGCCGAGGATGCCCGCGCTGCTCCTGGTAGTCGGTCGGGCCACCCCAGTACTGGATGAGGAACATGCGCAGGCGCTCCTCAGCGCCGGTCAGATCCTCTTCCGGGTAGAGCGGGCGCAGTACCGGATCGTTTGCCACACCCTGGTAGAACCGCGCGACCAGCTTCCGGAACGTCGGTTCGCCGCCGGCGGCGTCGTAGAAGGAGCTGACCGGGAGAGTGCGCGGAGGAGACTGGCTCACTCGTCCATTCTGCGGCACGCGGTGCGGCCCGATCCGGGCGACGGGTGTTCTCAGCCGTCGCGGGGCGCGATCCACGCCGTCGTGTCGGGGGGCAGCGTCAGGGTCGCGTCGTCGTACCCCACCGGTCCGCTGGCGAGCACCAGCCGTCCGGGCAGCGGAACCGCCACCTCCCCCTCGGTCGTCATCACGCAGGTCATATTGGCCGGCCCCACCGAGGTGGGCGGGGCCGGGGGCACCGACGAGCCTGCCGGCGCGGGGCGGTCGAAGGCCAGGCATCCGGCCGGGGCGTCGTCCCGCCAGCGCAGGTCGTCGCCACGCAGGTGGGGGAGGGCACGGCGCAGGGCGAGCGCGCTGCGCACGAGCAGCCAGGTCGACATCGGGTCGGCCGCCTGCGCGAGGACCGCGAGGTCCGCCCAGTCGGCGGGTTGCGGCAACCACGGGTCGGCGCTGGCCGAGGTGAATCCGTAAGGGGGCGTGTCCCCCGACCACGGCAGGGGGATCCGGGCGCCGTCCCGGCCCGGCGACGTGCCCCCGGACCGCGTCCAGATCGGGTCGCGACGGGCGGCCGGCGGCACCTCGGCCTGCGGCAGCGCCAGCTCGTCGCCCTGGTACAGCACCGCGGTGCCGGGCAGTGCGAGCAGCGTGAGCAGGGCGGCGCGCGCGGCGGGTCCCCGTGGGACCGCCGCCGTAACGGGTCGCCGGACGCACCACGTCGTGGTTGGCGAGCACCCAGGTGCCCGGCGCGCCGACCGCCGTCAGCGCGGCGCGTTCGGCATCGATGGCGGCCCGCCAGGCCGCCGCCGACCAGGGGATGCTCAGCAGGGAGAACGAGAACGTCAGGTGCAGCTCGTCCGGTCGCACGTAGCGGGCGAGCCGGGCCGGGTCGCGCACCCAGGTCTCCCCGATCAGGACCCTGGGACGCCCGTCGCGGGCGGTGTACTCGTCGGTGATCGCGCGCCACTCGCGGTAGATCTCGTGCACCCCGTCCTGGTCCCAGACCCGGGGCTCGTGCTCCTCGCGGAACCCGCTGTCCGGAGCCAACAGGGCGCCGGGCGGGTTGTCCCGTAGCTCGGTGTCCTTCACCAGCCCGTGGGTCACGTCGATCCGGAACCCGTCGACCCCCCGATCGAGCCAGAACCGCAGCGTCGCGGCATGGTCCGCGCGGACGGCGGGATGATCCCAGTTCCAGTCGGGCTGCTCGGCGTCGAACAGGTGCAGGTACCATTGGCCGTCCGCCACTCGCGTCCAGGCCGATCCACTGAACACCGATTCCCAGTTGTTCGGAGGCTGCTCGCCGCTGGGGCCTCGGCCGTCGCGGAAGATGTAGAGCTCCCGCTCGGGACTGCCCGGCGCGGACGCGAGCGCCGCCTGGAACGCCGGGTGCGCCGAGCTCGAGTGGTTCGGCACGAGATCGATCAGCACGGCGAGTCCGGCCTCGGCGGCGTCGGCGAGCACGGCGTCGAGGTCCGCGAGGTCACCGAAGAGCGGATCCACGCCGCGATGGTCGGCGACGTCGTACCCGTGGTCGGCCATGGGGGACGAGTAGAAGGGTGTGATCCAGATCGCGTCGACGCCGAGTTCGGCCAGCATGGGCAGGTGCCGCCGCAGCCCCTCCAGATCGCCGACCCCGTCACCATCGGAATCGGCGAAACTGCGAAGGTACACCTCGTACAGCACGGCCCGGCGCCACCACGTCCCGTCCCGGCCGGGCGACCGCACCCGGCCGTTGGCGCCATTCGGGCGATCCAGCTCCCCGGCGTCGCCGGCTCCTGGGCTGTTGTCCTTGTTGTCCCCAGCGCCCTCGGCGTTCTCGTTCCCCTCGGCGTTCTCGCTGCCCGCGTGGTCCTTGCCCGCGTCGCTCCGGTTGCCGTGCTGGACACTAGTACTCCAACCCGACTTTTGT
>NZ_CDWRCK010000177.1:5468-9498 GCF_977927595.1 Frankia sp. CcWB3 | reverse complement strand
GTGCGTGGCGCCCGCGTCGTGGGACCTGGCTGCGTGCCGGCCCGGCAGGCCGCGGCGACCAGGCCGGTCGTGGTGAGCCGTCCGACGAGGAACGCCGCCAGGTCGGCCAGGTTTGCCAGACTCCCGTCCGTCACCGCGGCTTCGACACCGCCCGAGTGGGCGTGACCTCCCGTGGGCATCCGGCCGTCCGCGAGGACCAGCAGCGTCGCCCGCCGTCCGGATCGCCCGGTCGGACCAGCCTCGTCCCCGGTCCCGCCGTCCCGTGCGATATCGCCCTCACCTGCGATATCGCTGTCACACGAGGCTCCGCCGTCATGACCGGGTGTCGTGTGGTCGAAGTCCATCCGTCGTTCGGACGACAAGTCCGTCATGCTGCCCACCCCGGTGTGGAAGAGTTCGCCGCCGGCGGTCGATGCCGGATCACGCGAGCGCCGAATCATGCGAGCAAGGCCGGCGATGGCATCCCGTTCCGCGGGAGCCCTTCGGCGGACCCCGAAAGCGGATCCCGAAAGAGGTGGGAGATGCCTGGATCATGGTCTGGATCACGGTCGAGACGCGGACGCCTACGCGCCCGCGTGACCGGTGTGACGCTGGTGGCGGTCGCACTGTCTCCCGTTCTGACCTCCTGCGGCCAGGACCGGCCGCCCAAGCCCCGCTGCCAGGCCGGCTACTACGCCGAATGGGACAACGACGACCACGAGTGGGAGTGCGAACGCTCCGGATCCCACAGCAGGAGCGATCATAAGGACAGCCGCCGTCAGAACAGGAAGTAGCGCTGGGCCATCGGGAGTTCGCTCACCGGATCCGCCTCGATCGCCTCACCGTCCACCGTGACGGTGAACGTGTCCGGGTCCACCCGGATGTCCGGTGTCGCGGTGTTCTCGGGAAGATCCGCCTTGCCGCGGCGGCGCACATCCGCGACCGGCACCACCGAGGTGGCGAGCCCCAGCCGTCCAGGCAGCCCGTCCTCGATCGCCGCCGGGGCGACGAAGGCCAACGACGACGCGGCGGCCGGACCACGGGCGGCTCCCCACATCGGTCGGGGCAGCACCGGCTGCGGGGTCGGGATGGAGGCGTTCGCATCGCCCATCGCGGCCCAGGCGATGAACCCGCCCTTGAGGACCAGTGACGGCCGCACCCCGAAGAACGCTGGATCGTACAGCACCAGGTCGGCGAGCTTGCCGGGCTCCACCGAGCCGATCTCTGCGTCCAGGCCGTGCGCCACCGCCGGGCAGATCGTGTACTTGGCGATGTAGCGCCGGGCCCGGGCGTTGTCGGCCCGATCGTCGCCGGCCAGGGACCCGCGCCGGAGCTTCATCACATGCGCGGTCTGCCAGGTACGCAGGACGACCTCGCCGATCCGGCCCATCGCCTGCGAGTCCGAACCGATCATCGAGATCGCGCCCAGGTCGTGCAGGATGTCCTCGGCGGCGATCGTCGACGGCCGGATCCGGCTCTCGGCGAAGGCCAGGTCCTCGGGCACGCTGGGGTTGAGATGGTGACAGACCATCAGCATGTCGAGGTGCTCGTCGAGGGTGTTGACGGTGTGCGGGCGGGTCGGATTCGTCGATGACGGCAGCACGTTGCCGGCGGCCGCGACCGTGATGATGTCCGGGGCGTGCCCGCCGCCGGCCCCCTCGGTGTGGTAAGCATGGATCGCCCGGCCGGCGATGGCGGCCAGCGTGTCCTCGACGAAGCCGGCCTCGTTCAGGGTGTCGGAGTGCAGCGCAACCTGGACGCCGGCGGCGTCGGCGACCCGCAGGCAGGCGTCGATCGCGGCCGGCGTCGTCCCCCAGTCCTCGTGCAGCTTGAAGCCGGCCGCCCCGGCGCGCAGCTGTTCCCACATCGACTCGTCGCTGACCGTGTTGCCCTTGCCGAGCAGGACGACGTTGACCGGCCAGTCGTCCAGCGCGGACAGCATCCGCGTCAGGTTCCAGGATCCGGGCGTCACCGTCGTCGCCTTCGTGCCCTCGGCCGGGCCGGTGCCGCCGCCGATCAGCGTGGTGATGCCGGCGCCCAGCGCCTCCGGAACCTGCTGTGGGCAGATCAGATGGACGTGGCAGTCCACCGCGCCGGCGGTGAGGATCTTTCCGTTACCGGCGATGATCTCGGTGCCGGGCCCGATCACCAGGTCGGGATGGACGCCGTCCATCGTGTCCGGGTTGCCGGCCTTACCCAGCGCGACGATCCGGCCGTCGCGGATCCCGACGTCGGCCTTGACCACACCCCAGTGGTCGAGAACGACGGCACCGGTGATGACGAGGTCGGGCGCACCCTCGGCGCGGGTCGCCAGGGACTGTCCCATCGACTCACGGATGACCTTGCCACCCCCGAAGACGGCCTCGTCGCCGGTCCCGGTGCCCGCCGGCCCGCGGCTGCGGTCCTCTGTCACCTCGATGAACAGGTCGGTGTCCGCGAGCCGGATACGGTCGCCGGCCGTGGGGCCGTACAGCGCCGCGTAGCGGGGGCGGTCGAGTCGGCTCACGAACCCTCTCCCTGAAAGCCCGGTATGTCCTCGATCGTCGCGGTGTCCGCAATCCGGGTGCCGCTCGCGGCGTCCAACGGGCCGGCCGATTCCGGCCGCAGGCCCGGCACGACCCGGGTGCCGGCCAGCGGCACCAGCTCGATCTCGCGTTCCACGCCGGGCTCGAAGCGGACCGCGGTGCCGGCGGGCACCGCGAGCCGGTGGCCCCAGGCACTCGCCCGGTCGAAGTCGAGAGCGGGGTTCGCCGCGGCGAAGTGGTAGTGCGAGCCGACCTGCACCGGCCGGTCGCCCGTGTTACGGACCAGCACCGTGCGTACCGGGCGTCCGGCGTTGATCTCGACGGGATCGTCGCCGGTCAGGATCTCCCCGGGGATCACGGGATCGGCCGGTGGACGGTGACCAGCTTGGTGCCGTCCGGGAAGGTGGCTTCGACCTGCACCTCGCCGAGCATTTCCGGCACGCCCTCCATGACGTCATCCCGGGTGAGCACGGTTCGCCCGGCGCTCATCAGGTCCGCGGCGCTGCGACCGTCCCGCGCGCCCTCCAGCAGGAACGAGGTGATGATTGCGGTCGCTTCGGGATGGTTCAGCCGCAGCCCACGGGCTCGCCGTTCACGGGCGAGCCCGGCCGCCACATGGATCAGCAGTCGTTCCTGTTCATGGGGGCTCAGCAGCACGGATGCGAAGCCTAGCAGGCCGGGGAATGCCGTCGGCCCGGTTCGGTTCGGCGCGGTCCACGACATGCCGGTGACGCTCCGGCCCCGATGCTCGTCGGGCATATCGGGGTGCAATGGGGACGTAATGAAGTAACAAATACGTGATCGAGAGCATCATCGCAGGTCACAGGCCTGTGGTGGATTCGAAACGCGCAAGTTATTTCATTTCGACTCCAATGTGACGGTCAGGTGAACGGCGACACTCCCGAAACCCAAGAAAAGTTTCGTCCAGGTTTCCGTCCCGACATTGCCGGGGACGCCGCGGGAGTGTGGTTCCGTCAACAGCAAGAATGGAGTTACTGGTAATTCACCCGGGCGCGATGGGACCGGTACGCCTTCTTTCTAACGTCCGGGGAACCGCTCGGGCCGGTCGGACCGACCGGCAGGTGGGGGTGCGCCCGGGATGAGGCTGACAGGGGTTCGGTTGCTCGCACTGGTCTTCGGGCGGGGCCGTGCCGCGGTCGGCATGATCGCCGGGATCGCCGTGTTCTTCCCGTCTCTGGTCAACATGGTGTTCCACCTGCGTTACCGGCCGGTTCCGGCGCATGGCGGGTAATGACACGTGGCAAACAACAATCACGCCATCGCCGCCCTCCCGGCGGGCGGTGCTGGTCCGCCGGCTCCGGGGGCACCCGGCTTGTTCTGGAGTAAAGGAAGTAATGGGGGTGATTTCGCCGTTGGTCATACGTGATCCCCTTCCGGGCGTGCCGCCATCGGGTGCAGCCTCGGTGCTGACCGGCAGACGAGAGGCCGCCATGAACGCCGAACGCTCCAGTCGGGGACTCCGGCTGATGACGGTGTCCGGACGGGCGCCCCAGCCGACCGTCTCC
>NZ_CDWRCK010000177.1:0-5029 GCF_977927595.1 Frankia sp. CcWB3 | reverse complement strand
TCTGCCACGCCCCACCGATCGGCGACCCCGGCCCGCACGGCGGCGTCGAACACGACCTCCTCCACCACCGCTCCCGCGGCCGACCCGCGTGATCCGGCGGCGGCTACTGGTCCGACCGGGCAGGTACCCGTGGTCGGCGCGGACCTGCTGCGTCCGTCCGAGGCACAGCTCGCTCGACTGCGTCGGGTGGCCGCGGGTGAGGAGGAGGCCGACCTCGTCGTACGCGGTGGGCTTGTCGTCGCCGTCCACAGCGGTGCCGTGGCCGCGCGGGACATCCTGATCGTGGGGTGCTACATTGCCGCAGTCACGAAGCCGGGAACGTTGGCGGGTCGGCGCTCGCTCGACGCCGCCGGCAGATTCGTCCTGCCGGCCTATGTCGACGCCGGCCTGCGCGTCGAGGAGACGCTGCTCACTCCGGGAGAACTGGCTCGCCTGATCGTCCCGCGGGGAACCGCCACCCTGGTGACCGACCCGGCCGTCCTGGTCGCGCTGGGCGGTCTGCGCGGTGTGGATCTGGTGACGGGATCCTCGACCCCGTTGCGGGTGCTGGTCCGAGCGGGGCAGGTTCCCGGGACCGGGACGCCCGCCGCCCCGGTCGTCGAGGTGCCTCCGATACCGCCCGCCTCCGCGCTGACCGCGCTGTCCTCAGGTAGGGGCGGCGCCCGTCAAGTCGTCCGCCACGGAGGCCGGCGGTCTGCTGCGGGCGGCCGACAGCGGGGCCGAGCCGGTCCGGGGCAGGGCCAGATCGGTCGCGGAGCTCGCCACGATCGGGCATCTCGATCACGACGTGCGACTTGCGGTCGGTCGGGGGATGGGCCAGATCGACGCCATCCGGCGGTTCTCCCTGCTCCCCGCCCGCAGGCACGATCTGGAACCCACCCTGGGGTCGATCGCGCCCACCCGCTTCGCCGATCTCCAGGTCGTCTCCTCCCTGGCCGGAACCGCGCCGCCCGACGTGGTGGTGGCGGGTGGCCGGATCGCCGCGGAATGCGGCCGACCCCTGTTCGACAACCTCGACATCTCGCCCGCCTGGACCACCGGCCGGACACGACTCCCGGCGAACCTGCACGCCGGCTCCTTCACATCACCCGGCCTGCGACGGTCCCACCGGCAAGATGCCAGTGTGGTCGTGGTGAGCGTCGATCCCCCTCGCGACCCGGGGACGGCGCCGCCCGTCGGTGGACCAGCGCGGGCGTTGCGGATGACCGGGACGGGCCAGGTCTCCGGCCTCTCCCGCCCGCGTGGGCTCCGTACCGTGCGGGTGGAACCCACCCTGCGGGACGGCTGGGCGGTGGCCGATCCGTCCCGGGACCTTCTCAAGATCGCAATTTTCGGTCGGGACGGCTCCTCGGACGAGATCGACGTCGGGATGCTCCGCGGGTGCGGGCTGACCCGGGGCGCGCTCGCGGTCACGACGGCGGAGCCGCCGGGGCATCTGATCGTCGTCGGGGCACGGGACGACGACATGGTGACCGCCGCCCGGGCCATCGAGGGCATGGGCGGGGGCTATGTGGTGGTCGACCAGGGCTGGGTGCGGGCGGCGTGCGCGCTGCCCCTACTCGGGGTGATGAGTGACGCGCCCTGGGAGGCGGTGCTGGGAGAGCTGGCCGCGGTGGACACGGCCGCAGCCGATCTCGGCTGCCGGCTGCCGTTCCCGCTGCGCACGCTGGCCGGATGGGGCTGCGCCCTCTACACCCGGCCCTGACATGTCCACCTCAAACCTGTCGCCTCCCTCTCCGCAGTTCGTGCCAGCATCGGTAAGGTAACTCTGGGTGATGGTGGGGGTGTCGGCCTGGGTCGGTGCGGGTGGAAGCTGGCGATAACGCAGGTGAGATAGCGCAGGTGAGGTGATGAACGCCGCCGCCAAGCAAGATCAGAACTACGTCACTGAGCGTCCGTCTCGATGAACATCCACGTAACCTTCCGCCGTTATGGTCGGTTCTCATGCAGCGTTCGTCCGCCTGCCTGCCCGACCCCCGGGCCGCCGGCCGGCTTCCCGCGTCGTCCCCTCCCGTGCTTCCTTCCACTGGTCGGACCACTGGTCGGATCGGGCGGGGGAGGCCGCTGTGACGACTAGCGGTGCGACGGCCGTCATGTTCCGTCCACGCACGGTAGGGGAGGCAGTGGAGATGCTGGCCACCGCCCGTGACGCCGGCAGGGCGGTCGATCTGCTGGGCGGCGGCACCGATCTCGTCCCCGCTCTCCGGTCCGGCGAGCGTCGGCCGGGAGCGGTGGTCGCCCTGCGCCGGGTTCTGGAACTGCGGGTCCGCGGCGCCGGGGCGGATTCGCTCACCGTCGGTGCGGGCGTGACTTACACCGATCTCGCGGGCTGGTCACTGTCGCCTGGCCTCGCCCTCGCCGCCCGAGTGGTCGGTTCCGCGCAGGTCCGCAACCTCGGCACGGTCGATGGCGCGCTGGGCTCGGCACGTCCCACCGGCGACCTGCTCACCTTCCTCACCGCCGCGGACGCCGAGATCCTCGTGGCCTCGCCGCGCGGACCCGGCCGGATGACGCTGCCCGCGTTCCTCGCCGACGGGCTCGCCCCCGACGCCCTGGTCACCGCGGTAAGGCTGCCGCGGCCGGCCGGACCGCAGAGCTATCTCAAGATCGGGGGCAGGCAGGCCGCCTACCAGGCGTTGGTGTCGTGCGCCGTCCTCGTCGACCGGATGCGCCATCGACTGGCCTGCGCGATCGGGGGGGGTCGGCTGCCGATCCGGATAACCGTCGCCGAGCGGTTCGCACACGACGAGGTGGACTGGTCCGCAGGGGCTGCGTCCTCGTCGGCGGCCCGCCGGTTCGGTGAGCTGGTGAGCGAAGCGGTCTGGCGGGCCGGGCCGGAGCTCGCGGCGGGTCCGCGGGTCTCCGCCGACTACCGCCGGCATGCTGCCGGCGTGCTGGCCGCCCGGGCGTTCACCCGATGCCTGGATGCCGCGGGGGCGCCGGTGGACCCTGGAGCCGGGCAGGACGCCCGGCCATGACCGCCCGTTTCGCGGGGGAGGTCCCGGCCGGACCGCCGGCCGGGTCGTCCTGGCCGGACGACGGTGTCGTCGCGCCGTATCACCTCCATGTCGACGGCTTCCTGCACACGGTGGCCGGCGCCTGGATCGGGGACTCCCTGCTCACCGTCCTGCGGGACGTCATCGGGGTGACCTCGGTGAAGGACGCGTGCGAGCAGGGGCGCTGCGGTGCCTGCTCCGTTCTCCTGGACGGCCGGTTGGTGGCGTCCTGCACGGTGCTCGCCGCGGACGCCGACGACGCCCAGGTGATCACCGTTACCGGTCTGAGGACGGCGGGACCCGCCAGGGCCGTGCGGGCGGCGTTCCTCGAGGAGGGCGCCGTGCAGTGCGGCTTCTGCACCCCAGGGTTCGTGGTCGCGGTGACGGACCTGCTCACCCGGCGGCCGGATGCGGACGAGGAGGAGACCAGGGAATCGTTGGCCGGCAACATCTGCCGGTGCACCGGTTACGGCCGGATACTCGCTGCCATCAGAACAGTGCAGGCTGAGCGGGGCACCCTGCCTTCGGGGGATACACCTGCTCCGCCCCACCGGGGGGTGGGCCGATGAGTCCGGGGATCGGTCGTCCGGTGCGTCGTCCGGACGGGCCGGACAAGGTGACCGGTAGCTTCTCCTACGTTGGTGATCTGCGTGTTCCGGGGATGGTGCATGCCCGCACCCTGCGATCGCCCCATGCCCGGGCGCGGATCCGGCGCGTCGACGTCGACGCCGCGCGCCGGCTGCCCGGCGTCGTGGGGGTGGTGACCGCCGCCGATGTCCCCGGCACGGCCACCTACGGGCTGATCGTCGCCGACCAGCCGGTGTTCGCCGCGACCGAGGTCCGGTACGCGGGGGAACCGGTCGCCGCCGTGGCTGCGGTCGACGTCCGGACCGCGCGCCGGGCGCTCGCCGCGATCGAGGTGGACTACGAGCCGCTGGCACCTTCGACCGACCCCGACCGGGTATGGCAGCCGGATGCCGAGCCGCTGCATCCGGCGGGCAACCTGTACCGCGAGATCGAGCTGCGCCACGGCGATCCCGACGCGCTCGGCCCGGTGGTGGTCGAGGACCACTACCTCGTCGGGATGCAGGACCAGGCGTTTCTCGCTCCCGAGGCGGCCCTGGCGATGCCGGCCGCCGATGGTGGAGTGGACATGCGGGTGGCGACCCAGTGGCTGCATTCGGACCGGGAGCAGATCGCGGCCTGCCTCGGTCTCCCGGAGGAGCTCGTCCGGCTCGCCCTGGCCGGTGTGGGGGGTGCCTTCGGCGGCCGGGAGGACGTCACCCTTCAGATCCACGGCGCCCTGCTCGCCCGGGCTACGGGGCTTCCGGTGCGGATCGCCTACGACCGGGTCGAGTCCTTCCTGGGCCATCCGCACCGGCATCCGGCCCGGATGTGGTTCCAGCACAGCGCCACCGCCGACGGGAACCTGGTCAGCGTGCGGGCGCGGCTGGTGCTGGACGGCGGTGCCTACGCGTCGTCCTCGCCGGCGGCGCTGGCGAACGCGGTCACCCATGCCGCGGGTCCGTACCGGGTCCCGAACGCCCACCTGCACGGAGTCGTCGTGCGGACCAACAACCCCCCGTGCGGCGCCATGCGGGGGTTCGGGGTGCCGCAGGTGACCATCGGTCACGAGGCCCAGATGGATCGGCTGGCCGACGCCCTCGGCATGGATCCGGTGGGCCTGCGCGTCCGCAATGCCGTCCGACCGGGGGATGTGCTGCCCACCGGTCAGGTGATGGGCGCACCGCTGCCGGCGCGGGAGGTCATCGAGGCGGTGGCCTCGCGTCCGCTTCCGCCGGCGATGCCGGCGAATGTCGCGGTGACCGCGTTGCCCGGCGGCCGACCGGCCGCGGCCGAACCGGGCCGGGTCCGTCGGGGGGTCGGCTACGCCCTGGCCTACAAGAACCTGCTCTTCTCGGAGGGCATGGACGACTCCTCCGTCGCCCGTGCCCGCCTGGAGTTGGCTGAGGACGGAACGGTGCGGGCCCGGCTGCACAGCGCGTGTGCCGAGGTGGGCCAGGGGTTCGTGG
>NZ_CDWRCK010000176.1:4770-9535 GCF_977927595.1 Frankia sp. CcWB3 | reverse complement strand
CGACAGATCCTCATACATGGCCCGTCATGGCCGTATCCGTTCCGCCCGCTCACGCTGAGGACCAAGGCGCCCGGGGCCGGGTCTGAGGACCCCGCTCCCCGGCCTCGGGCGTCATCCATCCGTGCCAGGAGGGGAGGAAATCGGTGGACAGGGACACCGAAAGGCAAGACTCCGGGCTGGGGCCGCCGGGCGGCGCGGCGCTGCGGCTCATTGCTGAAGGGCTCGGGGCGGCGTTGGGACGGTTGGAAGCCGCCGGGGTCGTGCTCGCTTGCGACGCGGGCGACCTGCCCACCACCGCTGTGCAGCAGGCGGCCTTGGAGGAGCGAACCGAGGCCGTCACCGCGGAACTGCGCCGGTTGCCCGCCGTCCGGCAGGCCATCGAAGTGGAGATCGAGGTGTTGGGCGCCCGGGTGCTCACCGTTTCGCCGGCCACCCCCTCCCCGGGGCCGGCATGAACCTTCCGGCCAGCACCGCGCCCCAGCCAGCCGCCCACCTGCGTGCGAGCGTCCACCAGTTCGCCGCCGCCACCACGGCCCCGGCCTTGGCGCGGCAGGCGGCGGCCGGGCTGCTGGAGGGCTGGGGACTTACAGATCTTCTCGACACCACGGCCCTGTTGATTTCAGAACTCATTACCAATGCCGTCCGGGCCACGGAAAGTTCGGGTGGTAACTTAAGGTCTATTGTATCCATGCGCATCAGCTGGGCCGCGCGAAGCCTCATCATCGAAATCTGGGATCGTAACCCGAAGCCGCCTGAACTTCAGGTTCAATATCTTGATCGTGAGAGCGGTCGGGGTCTCCACATTGTCGAAGCCCTGAGCCTTGCGGCAGCCTATTACCCGTCGCCCACCGGAGTTGGCAAAGTTACCTGGTGCCAGATTGAGGCACCGGTGCCGTCCGAAGCTGAGGAGTCGGGCCCACTTCTCCCACACCGCCGGCCCACGGTTGCACGTGCCGATCCTGGGTTGGTTTTCGATGACATGGCCGTACTGAAACGGGTGCTCGATGGCCTGCGCGCCATGGACGGCCGCCTACCCCGGAGCGACGCCATGAGATAATAGCGTCATATCCTCGCCCAATACAGCCGTACTTCCGGAGTTTCCTCATGCCGTTTTCCGCAGACCGCTGGATGACCGAATACCCCGCCTGGCTTCCCACCGATACCGGGGTACGCCGCGTATTTGCGTTGCCGGGCGGCCCGGTCTTGGCGGAGGTTCACGGCGGCAACCTCACGCTCACGGCGCTGGGCGGCGACGAAGCGGAGCCGCTGGCGGATGTCTTCGGGATGCCGGACGGCGCTGCCAGTGAAGTGCCGGAGCTGGCCAAGGAGCTGGCTGGCCTGGGCAACGTGGGCCGCTTCCGCAACCCCTCGCTGTGGGAGGCGCTGGCGACCGCGATCCTGCGCCAGGTCATCCGGGCGGGCCAGTCCAAGAAGCTCTACCGACAGCTGTGCGCAGCCCACGGGCAGCAGGTGGCCCTGCCGGACGGCGACACCTACGGCCTGTTTCCGAGTCCGGAAAAAGTCCTGGAGCTGGACGACGAACAATACGGAGAGCTTGGGCTCGCTTTCAAGCGGGCAGCGATCCGGGCCGCCGCCACGGCCTACCTGGCCCACGGCGAAAACTGGAAGCGTCTGTCCCTACCGGCCCTCATCGACGAATTGCAGAGCGTCCAGCGGATCGGCCCTTGGACGGCCGGCGCGGCCGTTGCCGACTACACCAATACCTGGGACCTGTACCCCTACGCCGATCTAGCCGTACGCACGTGGGCGGGGCGGGCTGTCCCGGCGCACCACTGGTTCCATAACGAGCGTGCCTTCGGCGCTCAGTGGCGGCATCTGGCGGGGGAACACCTATCGACCTTGACCCTCCTGACCCTTGCTTGGGGATCGCAACATGGAGACATTGGATGACGGCCCCGTCCTGGGCGCCGACCTGAACCGCCCGCTCGACGCCGTTTTTATCAACGCCCCCTTGCGTGACTACGGCCTGCGCCCACGGGTGAACGACTTCACCTTGCCGGTACTGGGCATGGCCTACATCGCTACCTACGCGAGCAGCCAGGGCTTCAACGTCGGCGTACTTGACGCCGAAGCCTTGGGACTCGGCATCAAAGAGACCTATCAGCTGGTGAACAGCCTCGGCCCGCGCTGGGCCGGCTTCAACCTCTTGGCCCCCACCTACGAGGTGAGCGCCGAAATCGCCGCCGGTCTGGACCGGGACATCATGGTCATGGTCGGCGGGCACCAGGCCAAGGCCATGCCCAAAGCCATCATCGCCGACCCCCGCTTCGGGGCGCTCGAAGCCCTGGTGCTTGGCGAGGGCGAAACCCGCGTGGCAGAACTCTTGCAGGACAAGCGATCCCGCGTCGACCTACCCGGCGTGATGTGGCTCGACCCCATCCTTCACCAGCCCGTCACTGGCGGCCAGCCGGGCGCGGGCCACCACCTGGCCCCAGATGTGGACCGCCTGCCCTTCGTCGACCGCCGGTTTCTGGTGGGCGACCCGTACCAGGCGCCAGACGGCCGCGTCGAGGCCAACATGGTCGGTGCCCGCGGCTGCCCGTACGACTGCTCATTTTGTGGCGCCGCCGTCAGCGCCAACCCGGACATCACCATCCGCACCCGCACCCCTGCCGGCATTATCGCCGAGATGGAGGTGCTGCACGCCACAGGCGGCGTAACCGCCTTCCGCTTCGTCGATGATCTTTTTCTCGGTTACGAGCGGTTCATCCGGCAGTGCATGGAGGCCTTCACCGCCGCCCGCCTCGGGGAGCGATTCGTCTGGGATGCCACCGGCCGTATCAACATCCTGCATCGGGCCGATGACGCCCTGTTGGATGTACTGGCCGCCAACGGCCTGCGGGAAGTTGCTCTGGGTGTCGAGTCCGGCAGTGAGCGGCTGCTTGGGTACATGGGCAAACGGATCAACCCCGAGATGACCCGCTCCGTGGTCCGTCGCCTCACCGAGCGCGGCATCTCGGTGAAGGGCTACTTCATCCTGGGCTTCCCCACAGAGACGCGCGAGGAGTTGGCGGCCACCGTCCGCCACGTCAGGGAGCTGTGGGAGGTGGCGGACGGCCAGCCAGGGAACTTCCGGGCCTCCGTCTTCGAGTTCCGCCCGTATCCCGGCACGCCGGAGTGGGACCGCATCGTGGCCACCGGCCGCTACCAGCCCGCGCAGCTTCTGGCCTACACCGCCGTTGACCTAACCGTTGGCGGCCTTGACGAAGCCATGCGCGGGCGCGACGAGTTCAACTTCTCGGTCACCATCCGGTTCGGGGAAGCCACCGTAGATGAGGTGCGGGCCGCCCTGGTGGAGCTGTCCCGCGAGCAGCACGCCCGTTCCAGCGTCCGCCGATGACTACCGGCTTTTTCCTCGCCATCGACGGCCCCAGCGGCATCGGCAAGAGCACGGTCACGGCCGCCCTGGCCCGGCAACTCGCCGGCGCCGGGCTGCCGGTGCTGGCGACCAAGGAGCCCACCGCCAGCCCCCTGGGCAGCCTGACCCGCTTCGGTACTGACGACTACCAGGGGATCACCCTCGCCTGCCTGGTGGCGGCCGACCGCTACCAGCACCTTGAAATGGAGATCCGCCCGGCACTGGCAGCTGGCACTGTCGTGGTGTGCGACCGATATGCGGCGTCTTCCCTGGTGCTTCAAGGCCTCGACGGCGTGCCCGCCGACTTCCTATGGACGTTGGCGGCCGCGGCCGACCGGCCCGATCTGACGGTCATCCTCGCGGGCGGCCCCGTCCGCTCCCGCGAGCGGGCGGCCCAGCGCGGCCTCTACAGCCGCTTCCACCGCGGCGGCCCGGAGGCCGGTGCAGCCGAAGCAGATGCCTACCGGACTGTTGCCGCCGAGCTGGAAGCTGCCGGCTACGCCGTGCTGTGCCACGACATCGGGGCTCAGACGGGGGAGGAAGTGGCCGCCGTACTGGCGGCGTCTGTGCTCTCCCGGCTGGAGGGCACCCGTACCGCTTCTTGAGCGGCCCGTACCAAGGAGTCGTACGTCTCCACCGTGCGTACGGCTTCCACCCCCAGCGACGCCACGAAGGCCGCCAACTCCTCCTGCACGGCGGCGGCCGGCGCGTCGTCGGGCACCATGCGTTCCAGCTCCAGGAACGTCCCGACCCCTTCCAGCTCATCCAGGCACAACGAAACCTCGCCATGCCGGCCGGTCCGCCGGAACTTGGCAACCCGGACCGTCGCCCAGTAGCCCATGCGAAGGATCGCCTCGTGCATCTGCTGGCGGTCTGCCACTTCCGTCTCGTACTCCAAGCAGTCCTGGGCGTTGGCGCCCGGCTGCTTGAGGGCGAACCAGTGGCGGCCGTTCACCGTGCGCAGCCGCAGGAATGACACGCCAAGCTTGCTGTCTCCGAAGGACCAGCCGAGCGGGGCGAAGGCCTGGTCGTCCTGGTACACCGCCTCGCCGAGGTTGATACCCCGCCCACTGAGCGCGCCAAGCACTGCCTCCAGGTCCGACACGGAATACTTGACTTCAACCTCGCGCACAACGTCTCCCTATAGGTCATGAGGTAGCAGGAAAAATTGTAACGGAACCCCGATGCTGCCTATGAGGGAGCCCGAGGGGAACGGTCAATGCTGGACCAGCTTGATAACCGTCCCCAGCTGGTTGTGTGTGGAATAACTTGGCGCGCGGGGTAGCTGTCTTGCGGCAACCTAAGCGCTCACAATATAATTGGCTTAGTGAACAACTAGAGTTTCGCAGTTTTCTTGATTGCCCTGCGATGGGCATTAAGGAGTCG
>NZ_CDWRCK010000176.1:0-4320 GCF_977927595.1 Frankia sp. CcWB3 | reverse complement strand
TAAAGCACGTTGATTTAATCCATTGACCGGATGGTGGTGTCCGGGTGTGGCACGGCTGCGGCGTGCCGGTAAGGGAAGCAGGCTGCCCGACGGGCTGGTGGCGGGAGCATCGGCGCTTCCTAAACCAGCTCGAAAAAGTGGACGCCGATGCTCCCAGATCTCACTGTACCGTCTTCCCTGGCCGTTCTTCTGGCCGTGTTTCACCGCGCCGACGTTCCAGGTGTTCCGTGCGCTGGCCTGCGGGATGCTCGCCGCGACCGGCCGGCGGACGGTGTGCGGGATGCTCGTGGGCGCGGGGCTGTCGCGGGTGTGGCCGCACGACCGGGCGCACCGGTTCTTCATAGTGATCGCCGGGCTGAGCACGTGAAGCCCCTGGGCGACGAAGCCCGGATTAGCGCGACGATTGAGCCAGGCCCCGGACCGACGCGGCTTGAGGTCGGGTGGCCCAAGGATGCGAATCCCCTGGGCCACCCGATCTCAGAGTCGGCGGGTGAAGTGGAAGGCCGCGATCGTGAAGCCGGTCCGCAGGTAGAGCCGGTGCGCCTCGTAGCGGTGGGTGCCGGCGTCGAGATGGATATGTTCGCAGCCGAGCCGGCGCGCCTCCCGTTCACTCCAGGCGAGCAGCCGGGTGGCGTGCCCCCGCCCCCGCGCCGCCAGGATCGTGGACAGGTCGTCGATGACCAGATGCCGCCCGTAGGCGAGCGAGGTCACCTGCCGGAATCCGACCGCCGCGACCACCCGTCCCAGCTCCCCGTCCCACGACGCGACCAGGCGGTATCCCTCGGGGCGCTGGACCTCGTTGACGAGCTTGACGAACCCGGTGGAGGTCAGATGCGGCCGAAGCTGCCGCATGGGGTCGAACGCCAGCCAGGTACGATCCGCCTCCAGCTCCTCGATCTTCACATACCGTATTCTTGCAGCTTCACCAGGTGAGCCGATGTCCCCGGACGGGTGGAGCGCTCAGAACCAGCCGCGGCGGCGGCCCAGGTGCTCCAGCTGCTGGTGGAGCAGCCCGGCGAGCTGGTGCCGGTCGGTGTCGTGGTGGCCGAGCCGGAACCGGCTGAGCTCGTCGCCGCCGGAGGACAGCAGCCCGCCGCGGCGGTCGGCCTCCAGGACGACGTCCACCCCGGAGCCGTCGACGAGGAAGGTGACTTCCAGTTCGGAGATGCGCCGGGCGTACTCGCCCGACGGCTTCAGCTCGATCTCCTGGTAGAAGGGCAGGTCGGAGCCGTGTAGGCGGCCCTTCTCGACGTCGGCGGACCTGAAGTGGAGCCGAGGTCACCGAGGGAGGTGAGCACCGCCTCCTGGACGGGCAGCGGGTGCACGTTCACCGCGTCGAGGTCACCCGGGTCCACCGCCCCGGGGATGGCCAGCTTGGTCCGCACCCCGATCTTCATCCCGTGCAGGTGCCACCCGCCGATGTCGGTGATCGGGGTCTGCCACGGCACGGGCAGCTCGAAGCGGCCGCTGATCTGCTGCTCCGGGTGGATAGTGAAGTCGCCGCCGATCTGCTGGGTACCGAAGGTGATCTGCTCGTGCCAGGTCGAGTCGTCGGTCTCGACCTCGACGGTCGCCTCGAGCGTGACGAGGACCTTCTCGATCTTCTGCTCGACCTTGCCGCCGGTAACGGTGGTCAGACCGGTCACGACCTGGCCCGGCAGGGTCTCCGGACGGTCCAGCACGGTCTCGACCTCGGCCCCGCCCACGCCGAGCCGCGACATGAACCGCTTCATCCCCATGGGTGCCCGTCCTCTTCCATTCCCATTCTCGTGTGTGCGTAGGACACGTTCTCACATCCGCAGGACGACCGGACCGCCGGAACCGCTCCCGGGTCGGCAGGGTGACAGCGGGCGGGGCGCGTCAACGGGCCGGTGGCGCGGATGGGGTACGGCGTCCGGCTTCGGGGCGAACCGGTACCATTCCGCTTCGTGACCTGCATCGTCGGGGTACAGCAGGACGGCCGGGTCTTGATCGGTGGGGACAGCGCCGGTGTCGCCGGCTGGTCTATCACTGTCCGTGCGGATACCAAGGTATTTCGTAACAGTGAGTTCATTATGGGGTTCACTGATTCGTTCCGGATGGGCCAGCTGCTCCGCTACAGCCTCGTGCCCCCGGTCCCGCAGGACTGGGATCTCGATCGGTTCATGGCGACGGACTTCATCGCGGTGGTCCGGGACTGCCTGCGCGACGGCGGCTTCGCCCGCAACGACTCCGGCAATGAGAGCGGCGGGCTGTTCCTGGTCGGCGTCCGCGGACACCTCTACCGCATCGACTCGGACTACCAGATCGGCCGCAGCGTGGACGACTACTACGCGGTCGGCAGCGGCGACGAGTACGCCTGCGGCTCGCTGTACAGCACCCGGGGCCTCGACCCGAAACAGCGGGTCCGGATGGCGCTGGAGGCCGCGGCCCACCACTCGACCGGGGTGTGCCCGCCGTTCCACATCATCTCCTCCGACGACGTGACCACCTACGACGCCCCGGACTGACCGGACGCCTCGGACTGGCCGGACAGCGGTCAGCGGTGGAGCCGTTCCGCGGCCAGTGCGGCGAAGGCCGACGTGCCGGCGAGCGGTTCGAAGCGTTGCGCGGCGGCGGTCAACGTGCCGTACTCGTCCTCAGTGAGCGTGATGTCGGCCGCGGCGGCGTTGCTCTCCACCTGGGCGACGCTGGACGCCCCCGGGATCGCGACGACCGACGGATGATGGATCGCCCAGGCCAGCGCGATCTGGGCGGGGGTGGCGTCGTGCGTGGCGGCGACCTCGCGTAGGACGTCGAGCAGCGGGGTGGCGCGGGCCAGGTTCTCGGTGAGGAACAGCGGGTTTATCGCGCGGATCCGCCCGGTCGGGCGGTTCGTGACGTCGTAGCGGCCCGAGAGCAGCCCCTGGCTCAGCGGGCTCCAGGCGATCACGACCCGGGACTCCCGGGCGGCGAACGCCAGCAGCTCCTCGCCCCGCCTGCGCCGAACCAGGCTGTACTCGACCTGGTTGGACAGGATGGGCGCGCCGAGCGCCGCCTCGGCGTCCTGCCAGCGGGTCAGCGAGTAGTTGCTGACCCCGACGTCCCCGACGAGGCCGATGGTGCGCAGCGCCGCCATCCCGCGCATCGTCTGGCCGTCCCTGATCACCGGATTGGGCTGGTGGACCTGGTACAGGTCGATGCGGTGCACCCCGAGCCGGTTCGCGCTCGCGACCGCCCGCTGCTCGACGATCGGAGCCAGCGGGAGCACGGGGAACAGCTTCGTCGCCACATACGCCCGGTCCAGCGCGTCCGGGATCCCGGCCAGCGCCGAGCCGAGGATACGTTCGCTGCGCCCCATCCCGTAGATCTCGGCGGAGTCGAACAGTGTCACCCCGAGTTCGAGGGCCCGGCGCACGATGCGCCCGGCCTCGGTGTCGGCGTAGCTCGCCCCGTACCCCCACTCCCTGGACCCGAACTGCCAGGTTCCGAGGCCGATCTTGGATATCTTCTTACTGCTGGCTGTCGTGATGCCCTCGACGTAGCGCATCTGTCCAGTGAACGCCCGACCGTGCCGGGGCGCGAGAGGAGCGTCACCGGTAGCCGCTCCGATGCCGGTGTCGTCGGGGGATCGTCTTGCCCGGGGATCGTCTTGTCCGCGAATCGTCTTGTCTGGGGATCGACAGCGTTCCCGGCGCCGACGTGTTCGGCTGTACCCTCCGGCAGCTGCTAGTTTGCCGGCAGTCCGGTTCGTGCGGATGCGGGCGGGTGCCGGCTGGCCGGTTGGGCACGGTAATGCCGGTAGGTAATGGTTGTGCCGGTCCGTCACGGAACGCCAGGTGGAGGGAGCGTGTTGGTCACCCAGTTCAGTCGAGGGCAGAAGGCGCAGCTGTCGACGATCACCCCGGGCACCGACCTGTACGTCGGGATCCAGATCAATGCGCCGGGGGAGTGGGACATCTCCTGCTTCGGCCTGGACGGCGCCGATCGCCTCACCGACGACCGCTACTTCGTCTTCTTCAATCAGCCGGCGTCGCCGGAGAAGTCCATCCAGCTCCTCGGGCCGCAGGCCGGCGACAGTCAGGCGTTCCGGGTCACCCTTGACCAGATGCCCGCCTCGATCGGCCGGCTGTCGTTCTGCGCCGCCCTCGACGGTGCCGGTAGCGCCTCGGCGATCTCGTCGGGGTACCTGCGGATCGTCGTCGCGGGAACCGAGGTGCTGCGCTACTCCTTCACCGGCGCCGACTTCACCAGCGAGCGCGCCGTGATGATCGCCGACATCTACCGCAAGGGCGTGTGGCGGATCGCCGCCGTGGGCCAGGGGTTCCAGGGGGGACTGGCCGAGCTCATCCGCTCTTACGG
>NZ_CDWRCK010000175.1:0-9099 GCF_977927595.1 Frankia sp. CcWB3 | reverse complement strand
CAGGCCCTAGAAGCTCAATCGCTGTTGAAGTCAAGTGCTGTTGAGGCCAAGGCGACGGCGTACCGGTGACGGCTATTACCGGTTCCCCGTCGGGCGGCCGAGGACGCCGCTGAGCTTCACACCGCGTGCCTCGGAGCCCGTCCACGATCCCGGGCGAGCCGCGGCGGACTAGGGTGGGTCTCGATGTTCCAGGATGTCCGGACGCCCCGGTGGTGAACGACGAGGCCACCATGCCGATCCCCGGCCCCCGTGCGCTACCGGCCGGCTCCGCCGGCGCGGCACAGCCGCCGGTGCCGGTCCTGGCGCCGGGCACCGACGGGCAGCTCACCGCCGATCTGCTCGCCCGGGTAGGGGACTACGCCCGCGCCGCGCGTTCCACGGCGACCTGGCGGGCCTACGACAGTGACCTGCGCCAGTTCCGGGCCTGGTGTGAACGCCAGACGGTGCCGCTGTGCCCGCTGCCGGCGACCCCGGCGACGGTCGCCGGTTACCTCGCCACGCTCGCCGACGCCGGGTACAAGCCCTCGACGATCCGCCGCCGGCTCGCCGCGATCTCCGTCTCCCACCAGCTCGGTCGCCATCCCAACCCGGCGAGCGCACCGGAGGTCTGCGCCGTCTGGGACGGTATCCGCCGCACCCGCGGGGTCCGCCCGGACCGCAAGACCGCGCTGGACACCTCCCTGCTGGCCCGGGTCGTCGCCGGGCTGCGCGACGACCACCTCGTCGACGTCCGCGACCGGGCACTGCTGCTGATCGGGTTCGCCGGCTGCCTGCGCCGCTCCGAACTCGTCGGCCTCGACGTCGCCGACCTGCTCGAGACCCCCGACGGAGTCGTCCTGACGATCCGGGCCTCGAAGACCGACCAGGAGGCCGCCGGTGCCCTGGTCGGCGTCGCCTACGGCTCCTACCGGCCGACCTGCCCGGTACGGGCCTGGCGGGCCTGGGCGGGCGCCGCCGCGCTGACCGACGGGCCGGCGTTCCGCGCGGTCAACCGGCACGGGCAGGTCGCGCCGGGGCGGCTCTACCCGGGCTCGGTGGCCCGGATCGTGCAGCGCCGGGTGGCCGCCGCCGGACTCGACCCGGCCGACTTCGCCGGGCATTCGCTGCGCTCCGGGTTCGCCACCGCCGCCGCCCGCGCCGGTGTCGCCGACCGGTCGATCATGCGCCAGGGCCGGTGGCGCTCCTCGGCGTCGCTCGACAGCTACGTCCGCGCCGGACGGCTGTTCGACCGCGACAACCCCTCCGGCCGCGTCGGGCTGTGAACCCGACCAGCCTGGATCGAACCCGACCGGCCTGTTGCCGTCCCGTGGCCGCGGCCATCACCGTCGACTCCGTAGGAAGCCGTCGACGATCAACGCGACCAGGACCCCCCATAGCTGGACGACGAGCCCGTCGGCGCTGACCAGCCCCGCCCGCAGCAGCGCGCCCCCGCCGGCGACCGCGACTATCGTGCATGCGGCGTAACCGGCCCGACGATGCCCGTCGGATTCGCCGTGACGGTCCCCGGCGACCGGGGAGTCCGGCCTCGCCGGCGCGCCCACCGCGGCGCGCGGGTTCTCGCGGCGGGCGCCGCCCGGCAGGCGAAGGAGCAACGGACGCGGGTGCTCGCGCCTGTCCCGACGGCGTCGTCGACGCGGGCGGCGATGATTCATCGCAGGATACTCCTCGGGAAGCGGGTGTCGAATAGCACGGCGCCTGGGCCTGTTCACTGGACCGGCGGTACCGGGCAATAAGGTGGCGTGGATCGAGTCCTGGCCTGCATGCACCCTTCTTACTCAACGCAAGGAATGCGTGGCAAGATGCTTCGTCACCGGACCAAGGGAGGTCGACGCCGATGCCGAATGCGGCAACCGCCGTGCATTCATATCCTCCTACGCGATGGATCACGCCGTATCCGGAGGGTCAATGGAGTCGAAATGAAATAACTTGCGCGTTTCGAACCCTCCACAGGCCTGTGACCTGCGATGATACTCTCGATCACGTATTTGTTACTTCATTACGTCCCCAATGCGGCAACTCCTGACGCATTCTTTCCGGCTCCCGCGTCCCCGCGATCGTCCACGAGAAGGTGCCATGTCCGGTAAACCACAACAGCCACCGCGCGCGACCGGGGACTCCCACCTCGACGCCCTCCTGGCCCGCCGCTACAAGGACTACGAGCAGCACTACAAACGGTACGGAGTGTCGTTGGGTGCGATCGCCCACGAGCTTGCCCCTGACGGGGCGGGCCGGGACGAACACCGCAACCTCGCGGCGCGGATCGGCCGCTTCTACCTGACCGGAACGGGGCGGTCCGCCGCCCGCTGGGCTTACTTCGAGACGGAGCTTCGGCTGTGGTTCTCCGCCGCGAAGACGCCAGCCGCGGAGCGAAAGACCATACTGGATGAGTACGCCGCGCTGTATCGCCGGGCCTTCCCGCACGCGACCGACGGCCCGTACGGGGCGCGGGCGGACACCGACGTGTCGTTCGAACAGCATGTCCAGAGTATCATGGCCGGGTTCACCCGGCTTCTCGGCACGAAGAGCATGCCCAGTGAATTGTCCGGTGAGGAGCTCCGGCGGATCGCCGGCGACCTGATTCCTCTCCTGGACAACAAAAGTATGTTCAATCCCTGCCTGGCCCTGAGCATGGAGATGACCAGAAGGCCGTTCGATGAGCAGAGCCGAGCGGCCGCGGAGGCGATCACCACGTGCGACGAACGGCTCGCTGAAATCGATCAGGCGCTCTGCGGGATCGGGGGACACGGTGTCCGGCGGCTACGCCGCGCCATCGCAGAGCACCGAACGGAACACCGTCGGATGCTTATGCTCCCCCCGATTGCCGACGGGGCCTTCCCAGACCTCGCCCGTACCGACGGCGTGCATCCGCCCGCAGGCACGGGATCGCCGTTGTCCGCCGGGTCCGCGGGGGGAAGGCCCGCCACGGGAACCGGATGTGACGGTGAACCGGATGTGACAATGGCCTGCCGATGACGGCACAGGGGGCGGTAACCGGTCCGCTTTCGGCGGCGGGAACGGCACCGGCCAGACTCGTCCCCCGATCGGCATTTATGATCATCTTTTTGGGGGTGGGGTGGGCGTGGCAGGCTGCCGGGTGTGAGCAGGGGCAGCGCCGCGGCCGATCACGTCCGCGGCACAGACGGCGAGGACGGTCCCCCGGCCGGGGCGGGCAGCACCCCGACCGATGTGCCCGATGTTTCCAATGGGCCCAAGGAGTCCGGTTCGCCAGGTGTTCCAGGTGTTCCAGGTGCGCCCGCCGGAGGCGGGCCGGACGCGGGTACCGATGTCGGGGCGGCCGCGGCGGGTCCGTCGTGGGACATCATCCTGTCCCACGCGAACGCGCCGCGGGACGCCGCGTGGGCGCGCTGGCTGGCCTGGCAGCTCGAGCAGGCCGGCTACCGGGTTGTGAGCCATCCGCTGACCGCGGCCCCCGCCGGGGACCCGACCCCGCCGGGGACACGGCGCTCCCCGGCGACCCCGCGCTCGACCTGGACCGGCATCTCACCCTCGGCGGGGAGATCCTGCTGATCTGGTCGTCCGCCTACCTGGCCGCGCTCACCCGCTCGGCCCAGGCCGGGGCCGCCGTGCCGGTGCCGGCGGTCCGGTCCCGCGGCGGGGGACGGTGCGAATGCCGCCCTCGGGGGAACGGGCGCCCCTGCCGGGGGAACGGCGCGGGGAGGACCGGCAGGGCGCCCGGCCCGGCCCGGCCGGGTCATGCTGGTACGGATCGAGGACCGCGCCCGGCCCGGCCCGTTCGGGCATCTGCTCGCCTTCGACCTGTTCGGGCTGGACGCCACCACCGCCCGCGACTGGCTGCTACGCCAGGTCACGGTCGTTGCCCCGTGGCCGGCCGGGGGGCTCGTGCCACCCCCCTTTCCCGCGGAAGTCCCGGCGGATGCGACGGGGCCCGGCCGGCGCCCGCACCGTTCCCGCGCCGGGCACGCACACCCGGGCTCCCGGGATCTCATCGCGGCACGACGGGTCGCGGTGCTGCCGCAGGAGCGCGGTCATCCGATGAGCGTGGCGTTCAGCCCCTCCGGCTCGCTGCTGGCCACCGGCGGCACCGACACGACCGTACGGCTGTGGGCGTGGGCGTTCCCCGCCCCGCCGCGACTGATCGCGACCGTCGGCTACGGGCGGCGGATCAACCAGGAGTGGGTGCGGGCGGTGACGTTCAGCCCGGACGGGCGGGTGCTCGCCGCCGCCGGGGACGCCGGCACCACCGTGCTCTGGCAGGTCGGCGACCCCACCCGCCCACTGCCGCTGATGACGCTGACCGGGCATCGCGGCTACCTGCACGATCTCGCCTTCAGCCCGGGGGCACGCTGCTGGCCACCGCCGGCGACGACCGGGCGGTGCTGCTGTGGGACCTGGCCGAACCGGGGGCTCCCCGGCGGGCTGCGGTCCTCGCCGGGCATCGCGGTCCCGTGCGGGCGGTGACGTTCAGCCCGGACGGGACCCTGCTGGCCACCGGTTCGCAGGACCGGACGGTGATCCTGTGGGATCTCGCCGACCCGACCCGACCCGGCCGGCGGCGACGGTGACGCTGACCGGCGCGCGCGGTCCCGTGCACACGGTCGCGTTCAGCCCGGACGGTGATCTGCTCGCCGCCGCCGGCAGGGACCGGACCATCCGGGTCTACTCGGTCGCCGGCCCCACGGCCCAGACCGTGCTGGCCGCGGTCGCCGACCATCGCCGGGCCGTGCACACGCTCGCCTTCAGCCCGGACGGCACCCTGCTCGCCGCCGGCGGCGGCGAGCAGACCGTGACCCTGTGCGAGGTCACCGATCCGGAGTGTCCCGGGCCCGCCCACCGGCTGCCCCCGCACGGCGGGCCGGTGCACGAGGTGGCCTTCGCCCCGGACAGCCGGCTGCTGGCCACCGCCGGCGCCGACCGCGTCACCGCCGGGTGGGAGCTGTTCCCTGGCCGCTGAGGGGCCGGGCCGGGGACGCCACGCCGGGATCGGGGCCGGCGAAGCGGTGCGCGTTCAGGCGTCGCCGAGATCCTGCCCAAGGGGGAGATGGCGGTAGATGGTGGTCCGTCCGCGCCGGGTGAGCGCGGCCACCAGGTCGAGTCGATCGGCACTCCGCCGGCGCGGGCGGCGCGGGCGGCCTCCCACATTCTCTCCTCCGCCTCGCAGGCGGCGTCGACTGAGGCGGACAGGGCGGCCATGAGCTCATGGTGAGCCTGCGTCCTCGGCGTCCACGGCGGGCGGGGCATCCACCCACCTTATGGGCGTACCAGATTGACATGCAAACACGTGGGAGATTAGCGTTTCAGATAGGTATGCGAACTGGGAATGTGATGCATCTGTCGCGGCATTGCCGCATTCTGGCCCTACCCGAGCATCCGAAGGGACCTCATGATGGCCAGATACACCTGCACGTACTGCGGTATCATCTCGGACCGGGTCCCCACCAAGGCCGAGGCATCCCAACTGCTCGCCACCCACATGCAGGTCCGCCACGGCGGGCTGGGCCGCGGCCCCCAACCGGCCGTCATCCCGCGGACCGGTTCACGTCGCGTCCGGCGCCGCTGACATTCCGCTGGCAGTCCCGCACCGCCCTTCGTCCCGCTCGCCCACGGAGCCGGGGCGGGGCACCGGGGGCGCCCGGTGGTGCTCAGGCGGCCGGCGACGGAGCGGCCAGTCCGATCAGCCGGTGCACACGCAACGGGACGGGCCTGCCCTGCACGACGAGGGGATCCGCCTCGCTCGCGGTGACGCTGTCCCGGACGAGATGATAGGTGGTGTCGCCGATGAAGATCTCGCCGGCGGGCGCGGCGTGTTCCAGCCGGGAGGCGACGTTCACCGGGTCGCCACTCACGCCACCGGCACTGACGCCACCGGCGGCGACGGTGACCTCGCCGGTGTTGATCCCGATCCGCACGCGCAGCCTCAGGTCCCGGTCGTGGTGACGTTCGGTGTTGAGCGCCTCCGTCGCGGCCCGGATCTCGAGGGCGGCGTGGACGGCGCGCAGCGCGTCGTCCACGTGCGGCTGGGGGACGCCGAACAGGGCGAACGCGGCGTCACCGATGAATCTCTCGACCGAGCCGCCGTGCGTGGAGACGATGGTGCGCACGAGGGTGAACGCCCGCCGCAGGACCTCCTGCAGCGATTCCGGGTCGATTCCTCTGCCGATGTCGGTGGTCCCGGTGATGCCCACGAACATGCTCGTGGCGGTGATGCAGGCGTCCCGTTCCGGGTCCTGCCGGATGTCGCCGGTATCCTCGCGTGCCATGGTCCCATCCTGACGCGCCGTCCCGCCGGTGAAGACGTGATTTCCGCGCCGTGGCCCGACCGGGGGATCGGGCCCGGCGTCGGCATAGCGCCGCCGACGACCGGTCTGCCGGTCAGCGGCGGCGCGGGGAACGAGGCGACCGAGGAGAACTCGCCGACCGCCGCGGCCGGGCCGCACTGGGCAACGACGAGGGGATCGGCGCGGTCCCGGGCGTGGGGTCCGAGCCTGCCGCCGGGCGCGTCCAGTGCACGGGGCGGGTCAGGGCCGGGGGCAGCGCCGTGGTGGCGTCCCCGCGGGCGGCGTCGAGCTGGGCCTGAACGACGAACAGGGCGCCATGCAGGTTGGCGCCGTGCAGGTCAGTGTCGCGCAGGTCCGCGCCGAGCAGGTCAGCCCCCTGCAGATCCGCGCCAATCAGGAGGGTTCCCTGCAGCGCCGCGCCGCGCAGGTCCGCCCCGGCGAGGTTCGCGCCGAGCAGGTCGGCGCCGCGGGGGCGCCGCCGGGGACGCCTGCTCCCGGCGCGGACCGGCAGCTCGGCGCGGACCAGGTCGCTGGCCTGCAGCAGCAAGCAGATGGACCGCCCGACGCAGCGCGGGGACGTCCACGGCGAGCAGCGTGTCAGCGTCGGCGCAGGTCAGCAGCGTGGTGCGGGCGCGGGCGTCATGCAGCTCGGCGTGCAGCGGGGCGGCGGCAGGCAGGCTCAGCGCCTCGCTCAGATACCACAGCAGCTCGTGCAGCGCCCGCATGACCGCGAAGACATCGAACATCCGCCGGGCACTGTCCGGTGCCGCCCGCCAGTCCCGCCCGCCGTAGGTGACCTGGCAGACCTGCTGCCCGGCGCCGAAGCAGTCGTACACGGCGCAGCCGCGGAACCCCCGCGGCCGCAGCTGCTCGTGGACAGCGCAGCCGAAGCCCGCGTTCAGGTTGGGGCAGGCCGTGCCGGCGGGTTTGTCAATCGCGAAGTCCACCGAGGCGGAGAACACCGGTGCCACGCAGCACAGCGCGAAACAGCGTCCGCAGTCGGCACGCAGCCGGCCGCGGGCGTCCCCGATGATTCCCGCGGCGGGATCGAGATCGTCGGGCAAGGTGTGTGCCCTTCTGAACGTCAACGGGAGACATCATTCTGACAGACGCGACCGCGGAGGATGAAGTCGCCACCCCCGTGTCCACCGGCCTCGGGCTGGCCTGGGGGCGGGATACCAGTTCGCCCGCGGTCCCCCCGCCCGCGATCCTCGGATATGTCATGCTGACAGACGCGACAGCAGGGGAGGAAGCCGGTACGAGTCCGGCGCGGTCCCGCCACTGTCACCGGGAAGTGAACCTTCCCGGGCATGCTCGCCGGCGAGGAGGCGGGCATGCCCGGCGATCGCCCGACCAGGGGTCCGGAGAGGAACCCCGAGCCGCCCGGGCGGGGCGACGGGCCACGGCCGCAGCGGCGGCTGGAAGGCCGAAGGTGCGCGTTGATCCGGGAGCCAGGATACTCCGGCCGTCGCCGTGATGACCATGGGCGAGGACCCTGGGAGGACCCCGGCATGCCCGTACCACTGCCAGACCGGCCACGTCGGCCATCCCGGCCGTACGCGCCGCACCCGTCGTACGCACCGCATCGGTGTCCGTCGTGCCGGTCGTGTCGATCCTGTCAGCCGCACACGGTGCACCGGCGACACCCGCTCGCCTCGACGGCGTCGACACCGTGGTGAGCTTCCCGCTGTCGGCGGTGGTCGGTATGGACGACCTGCGCCTGGCCCTGCTGCTCAACGCGGTCTCCCCCACGCTGGGCGGAATCCTCGTGCGTGGGGAGAAGGGCACCGCCAAGTCCACCGCCGTGCGCGGCCTGGCCGCCCTGCTGCCCCCGGTGGCGGTCGTGGAGGACTGCCGGTTCTCCTGCGCGCCGGACGCGCCGTCACCGGACTGCCCCGACGGCCCGCATCCCGCGCCGTCGCCGTCGCCGTCGTCACTGACCCGTCCGGCCCGGCTGGTGGAACTGCCCGTGGGCGCCTCCGAAGACCGGGTGACCGGTTCCCTCGATCTGGACCGGGCGTTGGCCGACGGGGTCAGCGTCCTGCGCCCGGGTCTGCTCGCCGCCGCCCACCGCGGGCTGCTCTACGTCGACGAGGTCAACCTGCTGGGGGACCATCTCGTTGACCTGCTTCTCGACGCCGCCGCCTTCGGGGTCGCCCACGTCGAACGCGACGGGGTGTCGGTGCGCCATCCGGCGGTGTTCCTGCTGGTCGGGACGATGAACCCGGAGGAGGGCGAGCTGCGTCCGCAACTGCTCGACCGGTTCGGGCTGACCGTGCACGTCGCGGCCAGCCGTGACCCGGCGGTGCGCGCGGAGGTCGTCCGCCGCCGGCTGGCGTTCGAAGCCGACCCGGCCGGGTTCGCCGCGACCTGGGCGGACGCGGAGGCGGAACTCGCGGCCCGGGTCGTCGCCGCCCGCGGCCGGCTCGGCACGGTCCGGCTCACCGACGCGGCGCTGCGGGCCGTCACCGCCATCTGCGCCGGCTGCGACGTCGACGGCATGCGCGCCGACGTGGTGCTGGCCAAGACCGCGATGGCACTCGCCGCGTGGGCGGGGCGGACCACGGTGCTCGCCGCCGACATCCGTACCGGTGCCCGTCTCGCGCTACCGCATCGCCGCCGCCGCGGGCCGTTCGACGCCCCCGGAATGGACGACGAGACTCTCGACGCCGTCCTCGACGAGGCCCTGGCCGGTCTCGACGAGCGTGTCGGGGCCGAACGCGAGACCGGCGAACGCGAAGCCGGGGAGTCCGGTGTCGGGGAGTCCGGTGTACCGGTGAACGGTGCGCGCCCCGATGACGACCCGCCCGACGGCGGCGGTTCGGGGGGCGCGCACCGGTGG
>NZ_CDWRCK010000174.1:6485-9532 GCF_977927595.1 Frankia sp. CcWB3 | reverse complement strand
GCTAGACGGGCAAGGGTAGGAATCTACCATCCTGCCTGACGACCTCATTGCATCAGGTACGTCCCCTGGGACGAGGAACGTCCGCGCGGAGGCCCTCGATGAGGGCCGCGACCCCGTCGAGGATGCGTTCCAGCCCGAAATCGAAAGACCGGGCGGGCGGCCCATCGCCGCATCGGCCATGAGCATGAGCAGTTCGTCCTTGACGGAGATGTAGCGGTAGAGCGACATCGTCGCCGCGCCTGGTTCCGCGGCAACCCGGCTCATGGACAGGCCGGAGATCCCCTCGGTGCGGGCGACCTCGATGCCGGCACCGCCCGGGTTGCCGGCCACGACGTACTCACCCAGCGTCGCGAGGTGCGGCGGCGCATCAGCCTGACCGGCCAGTACGCCGCACTCGACAAGGCGCGGACCGGGGAGGAGAACCTGTGCCTGCTCGACGAGCTCGCCATCATCGCGGCCTCGCTCCTGCTGGCCGGTGTCCTGTTCAGCCGCCGCACGCAGTGACGTCCGGGCCACAGGCAAAGCCTGATCCGGATCAGCCGTTGCGGCATGCCGCACGCGGTGGGACGTCGGAACCGGAAAATAACGCCATCACTTCCTGCATCAAGCCGAAAAACGCGCTGCCCGCCGAATGCGGGCCAACACCATCCTGCCGTACGGCGCGCGGACAAAGTACTCACCTCACCCCTGACGATCGCGTACACCTCTAGGCTCCGAACCCGTGCACCGGGAGACTTCCGCACCACGGATCCGATATCCGGATCATCACCTCGTCACGGCCGCGGACGATCGCGCGCCCGTCGGCCAGGTTCGCCGGCAGGCTCCTTTTCCCACGCCCAGAAGGGGATCATCCGAGTGACCACGACTGTCAAGACCACGAACGTGTTCGATTTCGCGCCCAACGACAGAACACTGCTCGACGCGGAGATCGCCGCTCTTGAGAATCTCGAGAGCGGCGACTTCAGGAATCTCCCGCCGGCGACCGTGGCAAAGTTCGAGGAACTGCGGGGAGCGGGGGCCTTCACCGCGACCAGGATCCCCGGAGCCGATGCCGGCGTCCAGCTCGACGCCGGCGTGCTGGTCCCCCTCAGGCCGGGGCCGAACCCGGTCGTCATCATGCCGGCTCCGCTGGCGTCGACGGGGTGGAAATCGTATCCGGGGATGCTGTTGAACTTCGCACTCAAGGGATATCTGGCGGTCGCGTACAGCGAGCGTGGGCTCGCCGACTCCACGGGGAAGATCGACGTCGCCGGTCCGCGAGACCGGGCGGACGGCTCGGCCGTGATCGACTGGGTACTGAACACCTATCCCGACCGCGCAGATCCGGATCGAATCGGGTTCGCGGGGTCGTCCTACGGCGCCGGCCAGAGCCTGATCATCGCGGCGCACGACGACCGGGTGAGGGCCGTGTGCGCGCAGAGCGCCTGGGCCGATCTGGGCTGGTCGCTGTACGAGAACGAGACACGACACCTGCTGGCGTTCGAGGAGCTCACCAAGCTGTTCGGCGAGGAGAACCTCTCCGCCGAAGTCAAGGAGATCTTCGACGACTTCCGGGCCAATCGGAATATCGAACGGTTGCTGGAGTTCAGCGCGGTCCGTTCACCGGTGACCTACCTGAACGAACTCAACGCCAGGAGGGTCCCTATCTTCCTCGGCACCTACTGGCACGAGACCATCTTCTCGGTGCCCGCGGTGGTGGAGTTCTTCAACGCACTGATCGGTCCCAAACGTCTCCTGGTACTGATCGGAGATCACGGCGGCGACGAGATCAAGGGATTTCTCGGCGGTATCAGTCGTCCGACAGCGACGACCTTCCGCTGGCTGGACCGCTTCGTTGCCGACGAGGAGAACGGCGTGGAGAACGACGGCGACGTGCACACCGAGTACATGCACAACCTGTTCACGGTCAAGAAACTCGCCAACTGGGACTCGTACACGCTGCCGCTGCGGCGCTACTACCTGAACGCACCGCTGCCGGGGACATCAGACGGCTCATTGACTCCTCAGCCCAACTCCGGGGGGAGCCACACCTTCCGGGCCGGCACGGACACCCCCGCCCTGATAGCCCCGGCCCTGGTCCAGACCGGCATCCTCGAAAGACTGGGGGCTCCGATCGTGTACGAGACCTCGGAGATCTCCCGCGAGGACGCCGCGGTGTGGTCGACCGAACCGCTCACCGCACCGAGTCAGATCATCGGGACCGTCTCGGCGCATCTCACGGTCACCCCGTCCGCGAAGAGCGCGACGCTCGTGGCGCACCTGTTCGACGTCGACCCGGGTACCGGTAAGGCAAAAATCATCACCAGCGCGCCCTTCACCCTGCTCAACGACCGTGAGGGAGAGACGCGGACGATCGACATCCACCTGCAGCCGGCCGACTACCGCATCACGCCGGGCCGCCAGATACAGCTGGTCGTGGACACCAAGGACAGATTCTTCGGCGACGCCACCGTCACCAACAACAAAATCGAGATCTCGTCCACCGACGGCTCCTCGTCCTACCTGGACATTCCGCTCGGCGAGATTCCGCTCGAGAACGACTAGCCGACCGGATCCCACGGCGCACGCCTACCCGGGCCGGAACCGTGGTCGCGGTTCCGGCCCGGGCTCGGCCCGGGTGCGGATCGGCAGGATCGCGCCGCAGCCCGATGTGCTGGTCCATCGTGCGTCGTCGAGCTCAACTATGATTGCATCGTCCTCGACGGTATTGCGGTCTGTGATGGTCGGAGGTTTACATGGCGCCTGCGCCACGGTTTCATCGGGTCGCCGCACTGCAGCGGCGTTTCGTGGACCGCGAACCGGTGCTGGCGGCTTTCGCCGAAGAGCTGACCCATATAGGTGACGGTCCACGGGTCTTCAACGCCACCGGCGTGGGCGGTATAGGTAAGTCACGACTACTGCGCGAGTTGAAGGACCGGACGGCAACCCGGTATCGAACGGCATCACTCGATCTGCAGGTGCACTCGTTGCGCCAGCAGGAAGAAGCACTGGCGGTGCTACGCAACGAACTGGGGTCGCAAGGGGTCCACTTCGATCGCTTCGACATA